>JBCCTM010000094.1:0-10640 GCA_039198535.1 Pseudomonadota bacterium | reverse complement strand
GCTCCCGCGGCGACGGGTCAGCCGACGGTGGTGAGCGACGCAGCGGACCGGCGCATGGTCACAAACACGCTCAACGTGTTCGACGCCGCCTGCCTCACCCATCGTCGCGACATCGTCAAAAGCCGCGCGCGCCTGCAAGAGATCGGCTTTCAGACCGTCAATGGCGCGGAAGGACCGCGCCTCGTGTTGGACAACATGGTGGCGGACGCGCAGGTTGGGCCAAATGGCGACGCGCGGTGCTTTGCGGCGACGCCCGTCTTGGAGGTGGAGGCCTTCATTTCCGGGCTCGATACGCTGATGCGAGAGCGGTTTGCGGACAAGGTCACCCGCGGCGCAGTAAACGGCTCGCCGGCTTGGCGGGCTGCGCCCGAGGGTGAAGAGGCGTTCATTGTGGCGGTGCGCGCGGCGCGCCAGTCCCCAGAGCAGCCGGTGATCGCCATCGCCACGCTGATCGCGCCGCAGGGGTAGGCTGCGCCAACGGCGCTTAGCGGGGCAGCCGGGCGCGGGCGCGCAGCCCGCCGAAGCTGGGGCTTTCATCCAAGGTGATGTCGCCGCCATGGGCCCGCATGGTGTCGAGCGCCAGGGCGAGCCCCAGGCCCACGCCGTGGCCGTCATTGCGGTTGCGGCTTTCATCCAACTGATAAAACGGGCGGAACGCCTCCTCCCGTTTCTCTGGCGGGATGCCTGGACCGTCATCCTCAACGGCGAACTCCACATAGCTCGGGGCGACCGTGAGGGAGAGCAGCGCCCGCTCGCCATGGGTGAGCGCGTTGTCGAGCAAATTGTGGAGACACCGCTTTAGCGCCTGTTGGCGGAGGCGCAGATGCGACGCGGCGGAGCTTTCGATCTGCTCAAACAGCGAGACGCGAGCCCCCTTGCGCCGCGCCTCGGAGACGACCTCCTGCGCCAGCGCCTGGGCGTCCACCTCGACGAACGCCTCACCATGATCGCCGCGGGCGTAGGCGAGGAACTCCTCCAGGATGTGCTCCATCTCCCGCACGTCGTGCTTGAGCTCCCGCAACTCTCCGCTGTCCTCCATCACCTCAAGGGCGAGCTTCATTCGGGTGAGCGGGGTGCGCAAATCATGGCTGACGCCGGAAAGCATCCGCGTGCGCTGTTCGATATGCCGCTCGATGCGGGTGCGGGCGTCGAGGAAAGCGCTGGCGGCCAGGCGGACTTCCGCAGCGCCGGCGATTTTCATGGGAACGGAGCGCCCTTTGCCGAACGCCGCCGCGGCGTCCGCCAACTCTTGGATCGGTCGGATTTGATTGCGCAGATAAAGAAGGGCCACCGCCATCAACCCCAGGGCGGCCGCGCCCATCCAAGTCAGCAACAGATGCGGATTAGAAGCGATCACGCGGGACCGCGGCATTTGCGCGACCAACGCGCCCCAGCGGGTGGCCACCCGCACATCCACGACCTTCTCACTGCGGTCGTAGGCGACGAAGAGGGGCTTGCCGAGCATCTCGGACATGGTGTCCTCGACCGCGTTGCCGATCACGTCAAAGAACAGCAGATCCACCGAGGGCGGGATCGCGCCACCCGGCTCCAGCACCAGGGAGAAGCCCAGGGTGCGCGCGGCCCGCGCGACCTCCGACCGCGCCTCCGCGAAGGTCGAGGAGCCATTGGCGATGGTGAGCACATAGCGCAGCTCGGTCGCCGCCGAGGTCGTCATCTGCCGCGTCACGCCGTCGAAATGACGTTGCACGATCAGCGAGGCGACGATGGCTTGCAGGATGACCATGGGCATGACCACGATCAGCACCGCGCGCCACAGCAGGCTCTTGGGCAAATAGCTCTTGAAAAACGACAACACGGCGCGCCTAAGCCTCCTCACGCGCCCCACGCCGTCGCGGCGGAACAGGGGCGGAAACTCTCAGGGATACAGCATAATGAGCAACGCCGTCCCCGTCGATCACAGCGGGCGCACGCCCATCCGGATGCTGGTGGCCGCCAATCCGAGCCCCATGACCGGCGACGGCACCAATTGCTTCGTCATCGGCGCGGAGGCGTTGGCGGTGATCGATCCCGGCCCGGCCGATCCGGCGCACTTGGAGGCGATCGTGGCGGAGGTGGCGGGGCGGCCGGTGTTCGGGGTGTTCGTCACCCATAGCCATCTCGACCATTCCCCCGGGGCGGGGCCCTTGGCGGAGCGCCTGGGCGCGCCGGTGCTCGGCTTCGGCGACCACGCGGCCGGCCGCAGCGACACGATGCGGACGCTCGCGGAAGAAGCGGGGGCCGCGGCGGGCCTTGGCGGCGGCGAGGGCGCGGATTGGAGTTTCAAGCCCGACGAGACGCTGGCGGATGGGGCGGCCCACATGGCGCCGGGCGGCGCGTGGCGGCTCGTGGCGCTCCACACCCCCGGGCATACCTCAAACCATCTCTCCTTCGCGCTGGAGGAGGCGGAGGGCGGCGACAGAGCGGAAACTGAGGCGGGCGTCTGGCGGAGCCGGGCGCTGTTCTGTGGGGACCATGTCATGGCCTGGTCCACCAGCATCGTCTCGCCCCCCGATGGCGATATGGGCGCGTATATGGCTTCGCTCGCCAAATTGGCGGCGCGGGAGGATCCGCTGTACCTGCCGGCCCACGGCCCGGCGATCGCAGATCCGCGCGCCCGTTTGGAGGAGTTGACCACGCACCGGCGGGGCCGGGAGGCGGCTGTGCTGTCCGCCTTGGAGCAGGCTCCCGAGACCGCCGCCGGTCTCGCCAAGGCGATCTACACCGATCTCGACCCAAGGCTTCTGCCCCTGGCCGAACGCAACGTGCTGGCGCATCTAATCGATCTCTGGGAGCAAGGCCGCTGCGCGCCGGAGGGCGGTCAGATCCGCGCCGATGCGCGCTTCCGCGTCGGCTAGCGCGCTACCCGGCCACATCCTCCACGCGCGCGGCCGCCCCGTCCGATCTGGGGTCGAACGCCCCTTCGATCTCGCCATCGGGCCGCATGGCCGCCCAACCGGCATGGCCCATGGCTTCGGAGCGGGGCGGCAGCAGTTCGATCTCGTGGCCCATGCGCCGCAACCTCGCCACAACGGCGTTGGGGATGTCGCTCTCGAGTTTCAGACTGGTCGAAGACGCGCCCCAGGTCCGGCCCAGCAGCCAGCGGGGCGCGGCGATGGCGGCCTGCGGATCCTCGCCGAAGCGCGTGATCCGAGTGTAGAGCGCCGCTTGGGTCTGCGGCTGCCCCTCGCCGCCCATGCATCCATAGGCGGCGCGCCTGCCGTCCGAGAGCGCGGCGAAGGCGGGGTTTAGCGTATGCGGCGGCAAGCGACCGGGCGCGAGCGCCGCCGGATTGGGTCGACCGTCCGACAGCTGCGGCTCCAGAGAGAAGGCCGAGCCTCGGTTTTGCCAAAGCACGCCGGTGTCGCCCACCACGGCGCCCGACCCGTATTCCCAGAACACGCTTTGAATGTAGGAGACCGCGCAGCCTCCGCGGTCCACGGCCCCGAGCCACACCGTATCGCCCGGCGGTCCCGCCTCGGGCCAGGCGCGCGCGCGGGTCGGCGATATCCCTTTCGCCGCCTCATCGAGCGCGCGGGGCTCCAGCGTCTCCGCCCAGGCGCGCTCGGTTGCGGTCGGGTCGGCCCAGCCCCACTCCCGGGTGCGAAAGGCCGCCTTCGTGGCCTCCACGACGCCATGGATGTGCGCGGCGGAGCCCGCCTCGCCGAGCGCCATGCGATCCATCAGCGCCAGGATCATCAAAGAGGCCACGCCTTGCGTGGGCGGCGGCAAATTGTGGACCCGCCCCGCGCCTAAAGCGATGCTGAGCGGCCTGACTTGGGTGGGCTCGAAGCCCTCAAAATCAGCGAGGCGCAAGGGCGAGCCGATCGCTTCCAGACCGGCCGCTAAGCGCCGGGCCAGATCTCCCCGGTAGAAATCCGCGGCGCCGGCCTCGACCAAGCGCCGAAGGGTCGCCGCGAGCTGCGGCTGACGGCGTTGCGCGCCTTCATTCGGCGGTCCGCTCGGCTCGGCGAAGTGCGCGCGCCATCCCGGTTGCAGGGCCAACGCGTCCCAATGGCGCGCCGCCGCCGCGGCTTCGCTGCGGCTGACCGGGGCGCCTTCCTCCGCCAGCAAGACCGCTTCTTCAAGCAGGCGAGACCACGGGATACGGCCGCCGAGCCGGTGTTGGGAAAGCCTCTGCGCCGCCGCCCAACCCGCCACGGCCCCCGCCACGGTCAACGCGGCCGGCCCTCCCCGGGTCGGCAGCGCCGTGTGGCCGGCGCTTTGGTCCGCGTAGAATTCGCGCGTCGCCAGCGCCGCGGCGGGTCCGCACGCCTGCAGACCGATCGGCGCGCCATCGGCCGGGGCGATCAGCCAGAAGCCATCTCCGCCCAGCCCGTTCATATGCGGATAGACCACGGCGCAGACGGCGGCGGCGGCGATCATGGCCTCCACCGCGTCGCCGCCCTCCGCCAGCACGCGGGCCCCGGCCTCCGCCGCGCGGGCGTGGGGCGCCGTGACCAAACCAGCGCGGCTGCGGACCGGTTGGGGAGAGGAGAAGCCCAGCTGGGTCATAGGTGGAACACCGCCGCCCAGAGCAGCAGGACGGCCACGAAGTTGAGGGTGAACACGATCCCACGCAGCCTGATCTGCGCGGTGAGGATCTGCACGCCGCTATGGAGGACGCGGCCGACGACAAACGCCGAAGCCAGCGCCACATGGGCGGCCTCCACCGGCCGGCCGCCGCTCAGCAGCATGATGCAGGCGACGTAGAAAAACACCGGCCATTCGAATTGGTTGCGGAGATTGGCCGTGAGCCGCGGCTCATAGAGTTGGAACGGATTGGAGCCGTCCTCCGCCTGGCCGACGCCCCACACCGCCGGGGCCCGCGCCACGGTCAGCGCGCCGTAGAGGAGCGCCGTCCATGCGAGATGCGCGGTCATGGCCCAGATCAGGGCCGCGGTCATCGCGTCCGCGTCGGTCGCCATCGCGCTCCACCCGCTGTCATCCCGCGCACACTGTGGGCGTCAGGAACACCTCGACGCGCCGGTCTAAGCGGTGCCCTTGGCCGGTCAGCGCGCGCTCGCCGAGGCCCCGGGATCGCATGGAGGTCGGCGCCTTGCCGAGCGCGCGCAGGCGGTCGGCCAAGTAGCGCTCCACCGCAGCGGCGCGCTGTTCGGAGAGGTCTTGGTTATACGTCTCCGTCCCACGCCGGTCGGCATGGCCGAAGATCAGGACGTCCACGTCTGCATAGTCGAACTGCTCGGCGATGGCGTCCAGCCGAGCCCGCGCCGTGTCGGTGAGGCTGGCGTCGCCGAAGTCGAACAAGGTCCTCCCGGCGTCCAGGGTCTCCACCCAAGAGAAACCGATGGCCGCGACTGCGTCGATATCGGCGCCTTCGGGTGGGCTATGCGGACTATTCCTGTCCCGGAGCCTCACTTCGCGCACGACTTCATCGGGTCCAACTGCTCCGGGTAAATTGAGACTCCTACGGCCCCCACCAGCGGTCCCCGCCGGGATCCAGTTCCTATCGCCCTCTATCCTCACCGAGACATCGGTCGGTTCCTGAGCGCGGCCGATCTCAAAAATGATAAGATCTTCGCCCGGTCCGTTCACGAGCGCATTGTCTGTGAACCGCACGATCAGACCGCCCCCCGAGCCCATGCTGAAGGATTTTTTGTCAGGGGGACCAGTCGCGAACTCTGGCCGATTCTTTTCTTTACCAGTCACAGGCTTGCATCCCGCGCATTCGGCCTCGTCGGCGAAGGATTTCGGATGCAGCAATTCCGTTACGCCATCTGCGGTCTCATAGAGCTTACAGGTTTGAAGCGTCTCGGGTTCTTCCGCCGCTGACGCGGCCTGCGCGAGGGCGAGCGCTGGCGGGAGAAGCAGGGCCAGCGCCAGCGGCGCTGCGGCGACATGGGCCGCTCGCCAAGCGCGCCAGGGCCGGCTCATGCCGTGCGCTCCAGATAGCCTTGAAAGATCTCCGTCTCGCCATGGATCGGCGCGCCCATCAGGGCGGCGCGGGGGGCTTGGCCGGTCTCCGCCATGCGCGCGATGTACCGGGCCGCCAGATAATCCGCCATGAAGTCATGGGTGAAGCCCACCGAGCCGTCGGTCTCCCCCTGCTGGAACAGCACAAATTGGCGGAGGATCCGGTGGCCGAGGGAGCGCGCCTCCTCGTCTGACCAAAGCACAGCGTCGTCATAGAGTTGCGCGAGGGTGTCGGCGTTGAGCGCCGCCCCGCCGCCGGCCCCATCGCCGCCGCGACGATGGGCCCAAGCGGCCTCCTCCACCAAATCCGACAGGGCCGCGCGCACGCCGCTCCGATCCCCATCGGCTGCGCCCGCGCTGGATTGGATCTGAAACAGCCGGTCGAGGCTTGCGGCGTAGGACGCGCCGTCCATTCCCGTGGTGGGCGCGGCCATGGCCCGGCGCGCCAATTCCGCTTGCAATGACGCCTCCGGGTCTTCACCGCCCAGCGCCCGGTCGAGGTCGTCCACCGTGTCATAGCGGATTTTGTCCAACTCGCGGTCCAGCATCCCGTCGAAGCACAGCTCCAGGAGATCATACTCGTCCTGCGGCAGCGCCGTGCGAGAGGCCGAATGATGCGTCGCGCCGGCCAGGTTGTCTGCGTAGAGCTGCAAGGTAAGGTCGCAGTAGAAGGCCAGCTGACACAGCTCGCGCACCCGCGGCCCGCTGGTCCTGAGCAGGTCGAGGAAGCCGGCCACGCGCTCGGTGTCCGCCTCGGCGTGGGCGGGGCGGCGGCCCTCCAGTTTGAGCCAAGCCAACTCCCGCTGCGCGGCCCCGTCGCCATCATCCCACAGCGCGATCTCGTAGATCGAGAAGCCTGCGCCAAGCCGCTCGGCGAAGCGGGTCGCCAGCGTCCGCAACGGTTCCGACGTGTCGAGCAGCGAGTCCCGCAGCACGATCACCAATCGCCCCTTCGCGCCCTCCACCAAAAAGCGACGGGCGATCTCCTCCGAGAGATCTTCTGAACCCGCGAAGAACTCGTCCAACCCGTCGAACATCAAAAGGTTGGCCCCGGTGTTCACCTGATGGGCCAGTAAATCCACACCGCCGATTTGCCCGTATTCGGTCCTTGCGATCGCGTCGAACAGTTGGACGTCGCGGCGTTCGTTCTTGCGAAAGCTCTCGGGCGTCACCGGGACCGGCCGTGTGCTGAGCTGGTTTCGCTGCTTGGCGTTCTGAAACGCCTCTTCGAGATAGGTGAACAACGCTTCGAAAAAGAAGGATTTGCCGGCGCCTCCCGGGCCGATCACCAGGAACACCTCAGGGCCGGAGGCGGGTTGCGCCAGGCGGGTGACGAAATGGGCGAGCAAATCCTCTCCCGCATTCGGCGCGCGGTCGGACGGTCGCAGGCCGTCTCGACGATGGAAGCGCTGCCTGACCCGGGTGGGCGGTGCGACGAGCGCCGCGTCTTTAATCCGGTTGTCCGAGCGGAGCACCGCGCTGAGGATGTCTGGATTGACCCGACCATACTTCATCAGCTGGTCGCGGAGCCGCTTCTGCTCGGCTGTTTCGCCGCCGCGGAGGCCAATGTCGCCGCCGCCATAGACGGAATCCAGAACGCCCGTATAGGTGCGCAGGACCGCGCCGGCGGCTTTGGCGGCGTCGGGGAAGTCCTTGCCCAAGCTCGAGATCAAGCGGGAAACATTGTCCATCGCCACCACCAGGATCGCCCCCGGGGCCTGGGCCTGCAACGCGGCGAGGTCTTGCAGGGCGCGGTTCGCGTCGGGCGGTGTGGCCGCGGCGAGCGGGAAGTAGATCGCCACCGGCGGCCGCCCGCCCGCCGCATCCGTGAAAACGAGCGCGTCGGTGCGGCCCAGATCCTCTCGCCGATATCCCGCCGCCTGATAGAGCGCCGCGATGGTCTCCCGCTCCTGCATGCTCAACCCCCTCGCAAAACGACGCCCTTAACCTCGCTAAGCCCACGAACAGGCGCAAGGAAAAGGGCGACGCAGGCCGGTGGGGGGCGCGCCCCGGGCCCGATCAGGCGCTGCGAAAGAGGTCAGCCCGCGCGGCGGACGATGCGGCCGTTCTCGAAATGGATGCCGCATTCGGTCTTCTCGGCGCCGCGCCAACGGCCGGCCCGTGGGTCCTCATCCTGGGAGACGGCGGTTGTGCAGGGCGCGCAGCCGATGGAGAGGAAGCCCTCGGCGACCAAAGGGTGGGGCGGCAAGCCCGCCGCCTTTCGATAATCGGCCAGATCTTCAGCGGACCAATCGGCCAACGGGTTCAATTTTAGCCGATGGGGTCCATCGGTTTCGACCAGCGCGATGTCGGCGCGCGTCGCCGATTGGTGGCGTTTGCGCCCGGAAATTGACGCGCCAAAGCCGCCCAACGCGCGCTCCAGAGGGCGCCGCTTGCGCAGGTCGCAGCAGGCGTCTTGATCCGCGAGATGCAGGGCGCCGTCCCGATCTTCGGCGACGAGTTCGCGACTTGAGGGGTGGATGAGGCGCACATCAGTGAGGCCGAGCAGGTCCGCGACGCGCTTCTGATAGTCGAGCGTCTCCTGAAACAGCATCTCCGTCTCAAGGAACAAGATCGGCGTCGACCGGTCGATTTCAGCCGCGAGATGCAAAAGCACGACGCTGTCGGCGCCGAAACTCGACACTAACGCCACCGGGCCCGGAAGATCGCCGTCCAGGGCCCGGGCCAAACGCTCTTGCGCGGTCAGCGGCTCATAGGCGGTCGAGAGCGCCTTCGCCCAGGTTTCGGACGCGCGCGCGGCCCTGTCCTCGGGCCGATGTGGCGCGGGGAGCGTGGCGAAGCTGGCGATACTGGCGCTGGCGCTGCGGGCTGACACGGGGCTCTGGCTCGGCTGTGCGGCCGGCGTCGCCGTAGCGTCGAGCCGCAAAGGCGGCTCGGGCCAGGCGTGTTCCGGCGGTTGCTGGGGGGTCTGAAAAGGCGGCCGGCGCGACGGCCTCGCGGTCTAGTCTCTGCGCTGTCGTTCTCCGTTTTCGCCCTTCTCTGACGGCGAAATTGCAATGGGCTCGCGCCGTTGCGGAGTTTGGATATAGTCGAGCCCAGGTTGTTTTTGCCAGGAAACCAGAGCTCATGCGGGCGATTTAGAAAGCCGTACATCGGCGCTTCAAATAACCGGAACGTGGTCCGCATACGGCCGAATTTTGGAGGACGAACACGCGCATGGACGCGCTCGATAAACGCATCCTCGCCGCGCTGCAGCGCGACTCGACCACACCCCTTGAGGAGCTCGCCCGGCAGGTGAACTCCTCCAAGACGCCCGTTTGGAACCGCATCCGGAAGATGCGGGAGAGCGGCGTGATCAAGGCGAACGTCTCACTCATTGATCCCGAGTCGGTGGGCCTCGGCGTGTGCTTCTTCATGCTCGTGCGGACCAACGCCCATGAGCAGAATTGGCTGAAGTCGTTCCAGGACGCGGTGGCGCGGCATCCTGAGATCCTGGAGGCGCACCGGCTGGCCGGCGATGTGGACTACATTTTGAAAGTGAGGGTGGCGAGCCCGAGCGGCTTCGACGCCTTCTACCGTCGGCTCATCTCCGAAGTGGCCATATATAACGTCACATCACTCCTCTCGATGGAGGAGATGAAGAACGAAACCGCGCTGCCGATCGAGTTGGGCGCGACCAAGCGCAAAGGCCGCGGCGCGGAGGATGACGCGGAGAAGTAAGTCTTCCGTAGCGTCGGCGCCGCATTTGTGAGCGCCCGCAATGTGCGTCTCGAAGGCCGCCACGCTATATCTCTCCAGTGAAATTCGCGAAAACACCGCGCTACCTAGGTCCGATCAGCCATGAGCGACGCGGCTCCCATACCCTCCCTCCATGACGCGTCGCGCCGCGCGGCCTTTGGGCTTTGGCGAGGCTTCGCCGCGGGATGGTCGGACCGCGCCGGACGGCTGTCCTGGTTGCGGCTAGGGACCTTCGCCCTCGTCCTCGCCCCTGGCGTTTGGCTGGCGGCCGCGTTGGCGCTCGACGCGGCGGGCGCGGAGCCGGCGGAGACGGCGCTCGATGTCACAGGTTTCTGGGCGGTGCTGTTTCTCGTGCTGTCTCTGGCGATTTCACCGGCGCGCAAGCTGTTTTGTTGGTCCGCCTTGTTGAATGTGCGGCGCATGCTGGGCGTCGCCTGCGCGGTTTATGTGGGGCTGCATCTGAGCGCCTATGTGGTCGACCAGAACCTTGATCTCGCCCGCGCCGCGTCGGAGATCATCAAGCGGTTCTATCTGGCGGTGGGCCTGGTCGCGGCGGCGGGCTTGTTCGCTTTGGCGATCACCTCGACGGATCGATGGGTGCGGCGTCTTGGCCGGCGGTGGGGCCAGTTGCACGCCCTCAGCTACCCAATCGCCGCCTTGGCGCTGTGGCATTACTTAATGCAGTCCAAGCTCGACGCGTCCGACGCCACGGTGCTGTCGGGCCTGTGCGCCCTGTTGCTGCTCGCTCGGGCGGCGACCGCGTGGCGGGGCGATTTTACGCCGGCGATGGCCTTTGGCCTCGCGGTGTTGGCGCTGCCGCTGGTGATGGTGTTCGAGGCGTTTTGGTATGAGGTCGCCACCAGCGTGCCGGGAGAGCGCGTCTGGGCCGCCAATTTCTATTGGACTGGCGCGCCGCGACCGGCGGTGATGGTGGCCGGCCTGGCGGCGCTGATCGCAGCCGCGGCAGCGGTCCGACGTTGGGGTCGTCGCGGGCGCTTGCTCTGAGGCGC
>JBCCTM010000093.1:0-10641 GCA_039198535.1 Pseudomonadota bacterium | reverse complement strand
GCGCCGGGGGGGTCCGGGGGGGGTCCCGGGCCCCCGCCCCACCCCCCCTTTTCCCTTGGGGCGGCGTGGGCCCCCAGCGGCCCCCATCTTGTCGCTTCTAGACCCGAGCCAACGGGCCGCCGCCGCGCGCGGCCCGATTTTTGATCGACCATGCGAGAGGCGGGCCGGGACAAGCGGGTTTCCCTGCATCGGCCGGCGCTCTACGGTCCGCAGCGTGCGCGGCGAAGGAGGCTTAGGATGTCCGGGCGGATCAGAGGGTCGATGCCCGCTTTGGTGACCCCGTTCGCCGAGGGGCGGATCGATTGGGACGCGCTGGAGCGTTTGGTGGAGCGCCAGCTGGCCGCGGGCAGCCATGGGGTCGTGCCGGTGGGCACGACGGGCGAATCGGCGACGCTCTCTCATGAAGAGCACGAGCAAGTGATCGAACGCGTGGTGGCCATCGTCGGCGGCCGCGCGCCCGTGATCGCGGGAGCGGGCTCCAACAACACCATCGAGGCCGTGCGCCTGGCGCAATTCGCCGCCAAGACCGGGGCGGATGCGATCCTCAGCGTCGCGCCCTATTACAACCGCCCGAGCCAAGAGGGGCTCTACCAGCATTTCAAAGCAATCCATGACGCCGCCGAGATCCCGCTGATCCTCTACAATGTGCCAGCGCGCACCTCATCGGACATCAAGGTGGAGACGGTCGCGCGGTTGGCGGCGCTGCCCAGAGTGATCGGCCTCAAAGACGCCTCCGCCGACCTGGCGCGGCCCTCGCAAACCCGTCTGCTCGCGCCGCCCGATTTCATCCAACTGTCCGGCGAAGACGCCACCGCGATGATTTTCAACGCCGCGGGAGGATCCGGCTGCATCTCCGTGACGGCCAATGTGGCGCCCGAACTCTGCGCGCAGCTGCAAGAAGCGACTTTCGCGGGCGATTTCGAGCAGGCGCGCGCGCTTCAAGATCGTCTCATGCCGCTCCATGACGCGCTGTTCTGCGAGCCTAACCCGACGCCGGCCAAGGCGGCGTTGGCGATGCTGGGGCTCTGCCGCAATGAAGTGCGCTCCCCTCTCACGGTGGCGAGCGAAGCATGCGAGGCTCGGCTCCGCGCCGCCCTTTCGCATGCCGGGTTGCTTTCCTAAGTAGCGGCGATGGCGAAGCTCAAAGACAGAACCAAGCTGGCGGCGGAGAACCGGAAGGCCCGCTATAATTACAGCATCGACGACGCCCTGGAGGCGGGCGTCGCGCTGCGCGGCACCGAGGTGAAGGCGCTCCGCGCCGGCCAAGGGCAGATCGCCGAAAGCTACGCCGCCGTCGAGGGCGGCGAACTCTGGCTGATCAATTCCTACATCCCCGAATACACGCAGGCGAACCGCTTCAATCATGAGGAACGGCGCAAGCGAAAGCTGCTGGTGAAGCGCCGTGAGCTGGCGAAGCTGGGCGCCGCGGTGGCGCGGGATGGCATGACGCTGGTGCCGCTGAAGCTGTATTTCAACGACGCTGGCCGCGTGAAGCTGGAGCTTGGCGTCGCTAAGGGCAAGAAAACCCACGACAAACGCGAGAGTGAGCGCCAGAAGGACTGGAACCGGGACAAGCAGCGTCTTCTGAAACGGTCGTTTGAGTGAGAAACGACGCCGCGAGCGCGACCGCCGTAGATCTTCTGCAAGCGCTGGAGCGCTCTTGGCCAGCGGCCGAGCGCATCGAGCGTGCGGGGCTCATCTTGCGAAGGGACGCGGCGGAGGCGGGCGCGAGGGTCAACTCGGCGCGTCTCGCAGATGCGGCGCGCGAAGCGGACCCGGAAGCGGCGGTCGCCGCGCTCTCCTCTTTCTACGGTGAGGCGGGCCAGCGCGCGCGCTTCCAAGCCGCGAGAAGGGCAGCGGACGTGCCCGTCGCGAGAGCGGAAAGCGACCTTGAGCGTCGCTTAAGCGACGCCGGATATGCGCCGGCGGATCCAACACGGCTGCTCAGCGCGCCTCTCTCCGCAGCGCTTGCGGCGGCGCAGGGAGGCGCGGCTTCCGGCGACGGCGCGGAGATCAGGATTATCGCCATAGAGACACCGCTTGAGCGGCTCACGGAGGTCTGGGGCGGCGAGGGCGAGCCGGCGCGGCAAACGGTGATGTGGCGGGCGGCCGAGCAAGGGCCCGGCGGCGTTTTGGCGCTGCGGATTGGGTCTCGTTTGGAGGGCGCGCTCTTCTGGGGCCGCCGATGCGCGCGGCGGCGTCTTTCTCCACGCGCTTCATGTCACGGCGGGCGCGAGACGCCGCGGCGGCGCCCGGCGCTTGATCGGGGCGGCCCTGGCGACGGCGCAAAACCGGGCGGGCGCGGAGATCGCCCACGCGGCCTGCCTGGTCTCAAATGCGCCAGCGCAGGCGCTGTTCGCCAGCCTCGGCTTCATCGGTCGCGGCGGTTACGTTTATTGGGTGGCGCCCGACTGACCCGACCGCCCCCGAGGCGGCGCTCCCCCGGCTCAGTGGGCTTTCGAGCCCGTTTCTTTGATGGCGGCGTCCAGCAGTTTGCTCTGATCCGTGGCCAAGATGGTCGCCTTCAACACCGCGTGAGACGCTTCTGAGGCCGCGTCTATTGCGACATTGCGCACTGCGCGGACCGCGTCCGCCTCCGCCATGGCGATTTGGTCCTCGGCCGCTTGAAGGCGTTGCGCCACGGACTGATCGATGGCGGCTTTGGCCTCCTCCGCCGCCGCGTTCGCCTCTTTCTTGGCGCGCTCGACGATCTCTTCGGCCTGGCGCGCCACCTCAGCGTGCTTGCGCTCAAACTCAGCGAGCTTCCGCTGCGCCTCCTCGCGGAGCTCCCGCGCTTCGGCCAGCTGCGCGCGGATGCCTTCCGCCCGGGCGTCGAGCGCGCCAGTGATGGCCTTAGGCGCGCCCATATAGGTCAATAACAGGCCGAACAGGATAAAGGCCGCGAGCACCCATGTGTCCGTGCTGTCGAGGGCCAAAAAGCCGCCGGCAAGTGGCGCAAGGGTCGAGAAAGTGATCGGGGTCATGGCTCGCCCTCCCTCTTTACGCGCCGAACCGGGCTTCGACGGCCTTGGCCACCGCGGCCTTCACGACCGCCGCGTCCACATCGCCGCTGGGATTGAATTTCGCGACAAGCGCCATGGCCGTGCTTTCGGCGACCTCCGCGGCTTTCTCGCGGGCCTCCGCCTGGATGTTGCCAATGCGTTTGGCGCTCTCATCGGCCTGTTCGCTGATGCGCTTGTCGGCCTCGGCGATCGCCACGTTCAGCTTCTCGCGAATTTCCGCTTGGTTCTTATCGGCGATGCCGCGCGCTTCGGCCCGCGCATCTTCCAGAGCTTGCTTGTAGCTCTTCTCCGCGTCTCGGGCCTTCCGCTCAAAATCAGCGGCGAGATCGAGGTCGCTGGCGATGGTGTCCCGCCGCTCCTCAATGGTGGCGGCCACCCGCGGCAGCACAAACCGGCTGAGGATGAAGTACAGCGCCGTGATCGAGATCGCTAACCATAGGATCTGCGAGGGCCAGGTCTCGAAATTAAGCTGCGGAAGTCCGCCACCGCCGTCGCCACCATTCTCAGCCGCCATGGGCCGGTCTCCTCATCAACAATCTTTGCCCCAGCCGTAGAGGCCAAGGGGCGCCGCGGGCGGAGGGGCCGCGCGCGGCGTTCTTTCTCGCGTCGCGGATCGCGCGGCTTAAACCGCGAAGATCAGCAGCAGCGCGATCACCATGCCGAACAGGCCCAGCGCTTCCACGAAGGCGATGCCAACGAAGAAGTTACCCATCTGCTGCTGCGCCGCGGCCGGGTTGCGCAGCGCGCCGCTCAGAAAGCTGCCCGCCACATTGCCCACGCCGATGCCGGCGCCCGCCATGGCGAGGCAGGCGAGGCCAGCGCCGAGATACTGGCCCATCTCTGAGATATTGCCTTCCATTTCACTCTCCGTCTTTCAGATCGATCCAACCGCGCGTCACATGGCGCGGCTCAGTGCATGTGCAGCGCGTCCTTCAAGTAGACGCAGCTGAGGATGGTGAAGATGTACGCCTGCACCAACGCCACGAGGACCTCGAGCGCGTAGATGCCGATCATCACCAGGAGAGGCAGCGCGCCCGCGAAGGACATCGCCACCACAAAACCCGCGAACACTTTCAACACCGCGTGTCCGGCCAGCATGTTAGCGGCGAGACGCACGGAGAGGCTGAAGGGCCGCACGAAATACGAGATCACCTCGATGGGCACGAGCAGCACCAGGAGCGGCGCCGGCGCGCCATGGGGCACGAACAGCTCCAAAAACTTCACGCCGTGCTTGGCGAAGCCGATGATCGTCACCGTAATGAACACCGCCAACGCCAGCGTCGCTGTAACGGCCAGGTGGCTCGTCACGGTGAAAGAGTAAGGAATGAGTCCAAGGAGATTTGAGAGAAGAACGAAGACGAAAACCGTGAAAATATACGGAAAATACTTGAGCGCTTCGTCACCCGCCGTGTCTTGCACCGTACGCCGAATGAAGTCGTAGGTCATCTCCGTGACCGACTGCAGGCGAGACGGCACCAGCGCTCGACCGGACGCCCCGAGGACGAGCACCAAAGACGCCGTGATCACCACCAGCAGCATCCATAGGGATGAGTTCGTGAACGACAGTGCGGTTAGTTCGGACCCAAAAAAGGGCACGATCTCAAACTGCTCCATCGGGTCGATCTTGATGCCTGATCCACCGTCAGCCACACCGCTCTCCTCTCCTCGCGCAACTCCTGGGCGCGTCGCCGCTTCTCTCGTTCAACCCTGAGATGCTAGCCCTCGCGCCCGCCAGGCTCCGCCCCATCCGCGGAGCCGCCGCTTTCCGCCCCCATGGACTTCGACGATTCCTTCGCCGTCTCGAAAACCACCTTCACGCCAGCCGCAAACCCCAAGAGCCCAAAGACCAGCAAGAACAGCGGCGACAGTCCCGTCAGCTCATCCAAACTCCAGCCGATCAGCGCGCCCAACGCCGCGCCCACCACCAACTCCAGCGTCATGCGCCAAGCCAGAGACAAGGCGTTGTATTTACTCGCCATTCCCGAGGGAGGCGGCGGCTTCATCGCCTCGCGAGCGCGTTCGATCCGTGCGCCGAGGTCTCCCTCCGAGCCGTCGGTACGCTGAGACATAAAGGCCGCCTTCTACGAGGCCCGTCAGCCGCTTAACCAAGCGTCCGGCGAGCGAGGCGGACCATACCCGCGACCCCGTTGAAGTCAACAAATCCGGCTTGCGACCCGAAGGCGCGTATCACGCTGAAATTCAGAGGCTTCCCCGCGCCTTGAAACGTCTCAGGCATCGACCATGCTCACAGCCGTATTCAGGTCGACCGAGACAAGTTGGCTCACGCCTTTCTCCACCATGGTCACGCCGAAAAGACGATCCATGCGGCTCATCGAGACGGCATGGTGCGTGATGATCAAGAAACGGGTCTGCGTCCGGCGGGTCATCTCATCGAGCAAGTCGCAGAAGCGCGAGACGTTGGCGTCGTCCAACGGCGCATCCACCTCGTCTAGCACGCAAATCGGCGCGGGGTTGACCATAAACACCGCAAAGATCAGCGAGATGGCGGTAAGCGTCTGCTCGCCGCCCGACAGCAGCGACAGATTGGCCAAACGCTTGCCCGGAGGCTGACACAGGATCTCAAGCCCGGCCTCCAGCGGATCGTCGCTCTCCACCAGCACCAGTCGCGCGTCGCCGCCGTCGAACAGATGGGTGAACAGCGTCGCGAAGTTCTTGTTCACCTCTTCGAACGCGGCCAGCAGGCGCTCTCGGCCCTCCCGGTTCAACGCGTTGACGCCCTGCCGCAACTTGCCGATGGCGGCGTCGAGATCCGCGCGCTCGCGGGCCAAACCTTCCCGCTCCTCGGAGACCTCGGCCAGTTCCTGGTCCGCGCGGAGGTTCACCGCGCCGAGGCGATCCCGGCTCTGCTTCAACTGGCTGATCGAGCGCTCGAGATCTTTCACATTGGGCAGATCGTCCGGATCGAGATTGAACCGCTCCAGAAAGTTCTCGGGGGCGCAGCCGGCGCTGTCTTCCAGCGTCAGGCGATGCTCGACGGCGCGCTCTTTCGCGGCTTCCATCCGAGCCTCCAGGCGCGCGCGACCTTCCCGCGCCTCCGCCAACTCGGCCGAGGCCTCTTTCTCGGCCTGAGCAGCCTCCCGCAGCGCAGCCTCGACGCCCGCCAGGGCGTCCACCGCGGCGACCAAGCGCGCCTCCGCCGCTTCCGCTTGCTCTGACAGCTCCGCGCGACGCTCTTCGATGGCGAGGGGCGCGGCCTCGGCGGCTTCGCGCTCGGCCTCAGCCTGGGCGATCCGCTCGGCGATCACCTCTTTCTGCCGCGCCGAAGCGTCCCGCCGCGTGCGCCAGCCCTCAAACTCGCGCTCGATGGCGGCCAACCGCTCCGCCCTTGCGTCGGACCGCCGGTTGATCTGATCGCGCGCGGCGCGGGCCTCCATGAAGGCGGCGCGTTTGCTCTCAAGCTCCGCGCGCGCCCCCTCCACGGACGCGGCGTCCGTCTCCGGCGCCTCAAACAGCGCCGCCGCTTCTTCGGCCTCGGCCAATTGCGCCGCGGCGTCCTCTCGATCTGCGGCGCGGGCGGAAATCACCTCGGCGAGCGAGGCCAACTGCGCGTGCAGGCGGCTCGCCTGACCCTCGGCTTCGGTGGCGGCGCGGGCGGCGGCGGCGGCTTGCTCCTCGGCGCGGCGCCGGCTCGACCGGGCCTGCGCGTCCCGCTCGGCGCAAGATGCGGCTTCAGCGTCGGCGGATCGGTGCGCTTCGCTCAGTCGCTCCAACGCCGCCTCGGCCTCAGCGAGCTCCGCCTCAACCTCTTCCAACCGGTTCTGCTGCGCGAGCCGCAACGCGGCGGCGCCGCCGCCATCCTCCGCGGAGGCGCAGAAACCGTCCCACCGCCAAAGATCGCCTTCGCGGCTGACCAAGCGCTGCCCGGGCGCGAGCCGGGCTTGCAGCGCCCCGCCCTCCGCGCGATCGACGAGACCGGTCTGCCCCAAACGCCGAGCCAACGCGGGCGGAGCCTCCACCAACTCCGCGAGAGGCTGCGCGCCCGGCGGCAGCGCCGGAGCCCCTTGCAGCGGCGGCAGCGCGATCCAACCGTAGCGCGCGGCCCCGCCTGCGGCTTCTGGGGCTTGCAGATCATCGCCCAGCGCCGCGCCGAGCGCGGTCTCAACGCCGGCGGCGACCCGCAGCCGCTCCAAGATCGGCTCGCCTGAGATCGCGCCGCCTTCCAAGCTCCGCCGCAATTGCGTGGCCTCAGAGCGCAGCGCCGCGGCGGCGCCTTGCGCGTCGCCTAGAGCGGCGCGGGCGGATTGGGCGCGCTCCAAGGCGCTTGCGCGGGCCTCCTCTGCGGCGGCGGCCCTATCATCGGCCTCCGCGATGGCCATGCGCGCTTCCTCAGCGACCTCCGCCACCTCAGCCGCGCCCTCTTTGGCGCTCTCCATCTCAAGCGCCACCGCGCCGCGCCGCTGATCCGCCGCCAGCGCTTCGGCGGCGAGGCGCTCCACGGCGCGGCGGGCCTCCTCCAGCCGCGCCGCGGTCGCTTTGCGCTCAGCCTCGACCCGGGCGGCGTCGGCGTTGAGCCGGTCCACCGCCGCCTCGGCCATGCGCGCCTCGCGGGACGCCGCCTCCTCCGCCGCCTGAGCCTCCGCCAAAGCGTCGGCGTCGTCACTTTCAGCGGACAGCGCCTCCCGCTCGGCGGCGAGGCGATCCCGCATCTGGCCGGCGTCGACCTCGATGGCCGCCTCGCGCTCCAGATCCTGCGCGAGTTGGGCGAGTTGACGCTTCAACCGGTCCACCGCGTCCCGGGCCTCGCGCTCTTTCCCGTCCAGGCCCTGCGCCTCGATCAGCAGCTTCTGATGAAGCGCCCGAGCGATGGCCTCGTCTTCGCGGAGACGCGGCGTCTTCTCCTCAGCCTCCAAGCGCAGGCGCGACGCCTCCGAGGCCGCCTGCGCCGCCTTGCCCGCCACCGAGCTCGACTGCGCCATGGCTTCCTCGGCGAGCACGCGCTCGCGATCCGCCTCGCGCCAGCGCCGGAACACGGCGATGGCCTCCGCCATGCGCAACTCTTGGCTCAGCGCGCGATATTTCGAGGCGCGCTCCGCCTCCCGCTGCAAAGACGCCTCGCGCGCCTCTAACTGGGCGAGCACCTCGACGATGCGAGCCAGGTTCGTCTCGGCGCTGTTCAGGCGCAGCGTCGCCTCATGGCGGCGGGCGTGCAGGCCGGCGATGCCGGCGGCGTCCTCCAGGATCCGCTTCCGCGCCTTGGGCTTGGCGTTGATGATCTCGGAGATCTGACCCTGTCGCACCAACGCCGGGGATTGCGCGCCGGTGGCGGCGTCCGCGAATAGGGTCTGCGCGTCCCGCGCGCGGATGTCCTTGCCGTTGTATTTGTAGCTTGAGCCCATATCCCGGGCGATCCGGCGCGTGATCTCAATCTCGTCAGCGTCGTTGAAGCCCTGAGGGGCGCGCCGCTCCTTATTGTCGACGGACAGCACCACTTCGGCGAAATTTCGCGCCGGGCGCGTCGCCGCGCCCGCGAAGATCACATCCTCCATGCCCGCGCCGCGCATGGATTTGGCTGAGGTCTCGCCCATGACCCAGCGGAGCGCCTCAAGCAGGTTGGACTTACCGCAGCCATTGGGCCCGATCACCCCGGTGATCCCAGGTTCGATGGGCAGATCCGTCGTGTCGACGAAGGATTTGAAGCCGGAGAGGCGCAGCTTGGAGAAGTGCAACGGGCCGCTCCTCACACGGTTCAGCCCCGTGGGCGCATCTGCCCCGGGCGCGTCAGCATGTGGTGAAGCATGGCCGCGTCGGCTCTGTCAATCGAAGCCGACGCAAGATCTGGCGCCGTCAGCGCAAAGGGCCGCAAGGAGAGCTTTCTCGCCCCGCAGCCCGTTGTGGGCGTTAGCCGCCGAGCGCGTTGTCAATGGCCGTCCCCAGCTGAGACGCGCCAGCCGCGCCGCGGATCACCTCCCGCTCGCCGCCGGGAGCCTCGACGATCAGCCATGGCGTCGCCTGGACGCCGTCCGCCTCGATCGCCTCGGCGTTCTGCTGCAGCAGCGCGTTCAGATACGCGTTGTCGGTGAGGCACGCGTCGATCGCCTCTGGAGACAGGCCGCCGATCTTGCCGATGCGGCGCAGCTCCTCGAGATTGGCGCGCTCATCCTGGGTGCGGAAATTGTCCTGCCGGTCAAAAATCACATTCAGGAACGCGTGATATTTATCCGGTCCGGCGCAGCGGGCGATGGCCGCAGCGTAGAGGCCGATCCGGAAACGATACATCTCCCGAACCACCATCTTCACCTTTCCGGAATCGATGTAATCCCGCTTCACGGCGGGCAGCGTGTTATCGTGGAAATCCTTGCAGGCCGGGCAGGTAAGCGACGCGTATTCAATCAGAGTCACCGGCGCGTCCGGGTCGCCGAGCATAATATCGCCGATGGCGTAACCCTTGGCTTCAAGCGCTTCGAAATCGACGGCGTTGGAGGCGGCGGCCTGAGCTTGGGCCTGGGTCGCGACCGGCGTCGACGCCGCGCCGCTGTCGGAAGCGCTGGCGCCTGAGCCGGGCTGCTCACTGCTACAGGCCGCCAGCGCGGCCGCCAACGCCAGCGCTGATACGGCCATGGCGCCGCGGCGCGCCCGCTTCGGCCCAGACCTCTGGCCCGCCAGATTAATCTTCTCGCCCATCGCGCTTCCCTTCTTACACTCCCGCGCGCCGCGCATCCGCGTTGCGAAAGCTGATCAACACGCCACCTCTCCCATCTGCGGAGAGCATGCGATCACTGCAAGCAAACTTCGGCCCTTCGAGGGCGTGTTCACGCGCTCGTGTACGGATTAGCCCTCATCAGCGGCGATCAAAAAGAGACCGAACAACCCCGCGAGAGGCTCCCGAAGAGGGTTCAGACACCGCTTTTTTCGCCTCTGACCGGGCGATCACATTGGCCCCCAGCCTTTGTAGCGCGTCCCGCAAGGCTCCGTTTTGTATCGGCCGCGTCATCGCGTCGAGCCGCGCCCGCTGGTCCTCGGGCAGCTCATCGGGTCGCGCCGCGCGGGGACGCTTTGGTCCCGCTTCAGGGTCGTAGAACCCGCCGGTGGTCGCCTGCGTGAGTTGCACGTCCAAAACGGCCCCGTAGCCGTAATGGGCGTTCACCCGCTCGATCAAAACCGGGATGGCGTGCTCCACTTCGCTCGCCCGCGCGCCGTCGACAGCCAGCACCAGCACGCCGCCAAGGGCGAGCCCCCGCGGCGGTTTCACCCGGATCGGGCGGCTGACGCGCGCGAGTTCAGCGCCAATGATCTCGGGCCAATGCGTGATCAAGCGCGCCTCGGCGATGCCCCGCTTGCCCGCCGCGGCGCGAAACGCGTCCTTTACGCAATCCGTGGCGGCGGTGAGCCCATGCGTCGTCGCGCTTCGCCGTTCGTCGCGCCGCGCGCCGTCAATGTCGCGCCCCTGCTCAGGATCCGCGGAAACCGACGCGCCGCCTTTTGCGGCCGCCCCTCTCGGGCCGGTCCTTTTTGGCGGCTTTCCGCCCTTACGGCCGCGCCCGGCGGCCGACGATGAAGGCGCCGTGTTCATGGCGATTCCTCTCTACCCCAGCGAGCCTAGCCGGCCGGTCCCTAGGACGATAGTTCCAGGGTCGACGGGTTGGCGCGCAGCACCATG
>JBCCTM010000092.1:0-10684 GCA_039198535.1 Pseudomonadota bacterium | reverse complement strand
CGGCGCCCGAGCTTGGCTTCGATCTCCAGCCGCAGCTTCGCCGCCGCGGCGTCATCGCCTGCGGCCTCGGCGGCGAACAGCGCCTGCTCCAGCGCTTTCAGTTCGTCATCCTTCGGCCGCTTCAGCGCGATGCGCCGGGCCAAACTGTTCCGCATGGTGCGCACATAGGCGAGCTTGGCGGGCGCCCCGTCGGTACTGAAGCCGGCGCGGCTCGGCGAGGGCGCTTTCAGCTGGGTGAGCTTGCGCTTCTCCAGATTGGGGAGCGCCAGATCTTCGAAGAACAGGTCGAGGAACTCGTCCTTGGTGAGGGTAAAGACAAACGCGTCCTCGCCGTCCCCATCCGGGCTGCCATCCTGGCCGGAGCCGCCGCCCTGCGGGGGCGGCTTTGAGATGTAATCGCCGACCTGGTGCTCATCATTGCCCGGGAGCACATAGGTGCGCTGACCCTGCTCGCCGCCATGGGAGAAGCTGGGCTCCCGCACGGATTTGGTTCGGATGCGGACCTTCTCGGCCCCCTCGACATCCGAGACCTTACGCTTCTTCAGCGCATCTTGCACCGCGTCCCGAATATCGGCCTTGGCGCGGCGGATAAAGCGCTGGCGATTGCCGAGGCTTTTCGATTTCGGGTTTAGCCGACGGTCGATGATGTGCATGGCGCCCCTCTGGAGAAAGGGGCGCCGGCGAAAGGCGCGCCCTGGTCAGCGACGGAGAGCATGATGGTTGAAAGCGTCATCCCGCCTTCTTCACCCGCATATACCACTCCACCAAGCGGCGCACTTGCCGCTGAGTGTAGCCGCGGGCGACCATGCGTTGCACGAACTCGGCGTGCTTCTTCTCCATGTCGCCGTCTTTTTTCGCCTCAAATGAGATCACCGGCAGCAGATCTTCGACCTGGCTGAACATGCGCCGCTCGATGACGTCTCGGATCTTCTCATAGGACGTCCAGACCGGGTTCTTACCCTCATTGCGCGCTCGCGCGCGCAGGCAGAACTTCACCACTTCGTAGCGGAAATCCTTTGGGTTCGCGATGCCGGCCGGCTTTTCGATCTTCGTGAGCTCCTCATTGAGCAGTTCGCGATCCATCAGCTGACCGGTGTCCTGATCTTTGAAATCCTGATCCTCAATCCACGCATCCGCATACGCCACATAGCGATCGAACAAGTTCTGTCCGAAGTCGTGGTAGCTCTCAAGATACGCCTTCTGGATCTCGTTGCCGATGAACTCCGCGTATCGTGGGGCCAGCTCTTCCTTCACGAACTCGATATATTGCGTCTCGGTGTCGGTCGGCAGCTGCTCGCGGCGGATCGCTTGCTCAAGCACATACATGAGGTGCACCGGGTCGGCGGCGACTTCATTGGTGTCGAAGTTGAAGGTTTCGCTGAGGATCTTGTAGGCGAAGCGCGTGGAGACGCCGTCCATGCCCTCATCGACGCCGGCCACGTCGCGATACTCCTGCACGGTTTTCGCCGCCGGATCGGTCTCCTTCAGACTTTCGCCGTCATAGACCCGCATCTTCGAGAACAGCGCGCTGTTGGCGTGCTCTTTCAAGCGCGTCAGCACCGAGAACCGGGCCAGCATCTCCAACGTGCCCGGGGCGCGCGGCGCGCCAGACAACTCCGAGGAGGCCAACAGCTTCTCGTAGATCTTCTCTTCTTCAACCACCCGCAGGCAGTACGGCACCTTGATCACGCAGATCCGGTCCAGGAACGCTTCGTTGTTTTTGTTGTTCCGGAAGCTCTGCCATTCGCTCTCATTCGAGTGCGCGACGATCACGCCTTGATAGGGCAGCGCGCCCACATTCTCGGTGCCCACATAGGTCCCATCCTGGGTCGCAGTGAGCAGCGGGTGCAGCATTTTGATGGGCGCTTTGAACATCTCGACGAATTCGAGCATGCCCTGGGTCGTGACGTTCAGGCCGCCGGAATACGAGTAGGCGTCCGGATCGTTCTGGCCGAAATACTCAAGCTTGCGGATGTCGATCTTGCCGACCAACGCCGAGACGTCTTGGTTGTTCTCGTCGCCCGGCTCGGTCTTGGCGACGCCCACTTGGCGCAGCTTCGAGGGGTGCATCTGCACCACTCTGAACTTGCTGAGATCACCGCCCACCTCGTCGAGGCGCTTCACCGCCCAGGGGCTCAGATGCCCCGTGAGCAGACGGCGCGGCACGCCGTAATCCGCTTCGATCTTCGCGCCGAGCGCAGCCGGGTCGAACAGCCCGAGCGGGCTCTCAAACACGGGGCTGGTCTCCAGCTGCGTTCCACCGCCGCCGCCGTCCCGCTCCACGGCGAGTACGTAGATCGGCTGCTTCTCCATGAGGCGCTTCAGTTGCTCGGCGAGGGAGGACTTTCCACCGCCGACGGGGCCCAGAAGATAGAGGATTTGCTTGCGCTCCTCGAGGCCTTGGGCGGCGTGGCGAAAGAAGCCGACGATCCGCTCGATGGTCTCCTCAAGGCCGTAGAAATCCTTGAAGGCCGGGTAGCGCTTGATGGTGCGGTTCATGAAGATCCGGCCAAGGCGCGGATCGGTGGAGGTGTCCACCAACTCCGGCTCCCCGATGGCGTCGAGCATGCGCTGCGCGGCGCCAGCATACATCATCGGATCGGCTTTGCAGGCTTCGAGATATTCCTGGAGAGACAAGGTCTTCTCCGTGCGGCTCTGATAGCTGTCGGCGTAGAGTTCGAAGAGGTTCGCTTCTGACGACATGCAGTGGTCCTCCGGCCCGGGGCGTGCGCACAGGCGCGGCGAGGGGCGGCCGCGCGGCTGCAGGATAGGGCGGCGGCCAAGCACCTCGCGGCCGCCGACCTGGGCGCGCCGCGTGAGTTTTCCGCCGCCTAAGCTCGGCCGAAAAGGCGCCGTTTTGGACACAGCGCGTCAGCCTGGGCGAGCGATAAGTTAGTTCTACCACCTACGGCGAGTAGAGGTCACCATCGGATTGGACGGCGTTGCCCATCGATTTCCCGCTACTGTGACAAGATGGTGGTTAGGAAGATCCTAACGCGTGAAAACTGCCCTATTCAGGGCAGCTGTCGCGCGAATTTAAGACAGCGCGGTCACGCCGGTTCTGGTTAACGGATCGAGCCCCGTCCTTATTTCCAGGGACCGCGGCCGCCCCGGCGGACGGACGGCGCCCAGCCGCGCCCCGGTTGCGCCTCGCCCGCCTGCGGCCTCGAGGGCGCCGAGGCCACGTCGCCTGAGGCCACGTCGCCCGAGGCCATGTCGCCGATGCGCGCGTCGGCGCGCGCTCCCATGGCGGCCGCCTGCTCCCGAAGCGCGGCGATGCGGTTCTCCGCGGCGGGATGGGTGGAGAACAGATTGTCCATGCGCGCGCCGTTCAACGGATTGACGATGAACAGATGCGCGCTGGCTGGATTGCGCTCAGCGCTGTGCATCTCAAAGCGCTGCGCGCCCCCGGAGATCTTCGCCAAGGCCGAGGCGAGCCAGAGCGGGTTACGGCAAATCTCGCCGCCCAGCTTGTCCGCTGAATACTCCCGCGTGCGGCTGATCAGCATCTGAATGAGCGCCGCCGCCATCGGGGCCAGGATCACCGCAAGCAGCACGCCGACAAACCCCAGCGGATTGCGGTTGTCGCTGGAGTTGCCAAAAAACAGGCCAAACTGCGCCAGCATCGAAATCGCGCCGGCCAGGGTCGCGGCGACGGTCATGATCAGGGTGTCGCGATTTTTGATATGAGCGAGTTCATGGGCCATGACGCCTGCAAGCTCCTCCCGGGTCAGCATGCGCATGATCCCGGTGGTGGCGGCGACGGCGGCGTTTTCTGGGCTGCGCCCGGTGGCGAAGGCGTTGGGCTGGTCCTCTTGGATCACATAGACCGCCGGCATGGGCATGTCGGCGTTGTCCGCCAGCTCCTGCACCATCGCGTAGAGATCAGGATGCGAAGCGCGGGTCGCCGGCTGCGCATTGTGCATGCGCAGCGCCATCTTATCGGAGTTCCAGAACGCCATCGCGTTCATGCCGGCGGCGACCGCGAAAGCGATGGCCGCGCCGACCGGGCCGCCGAGCATGAAGCCGACCCCCATGAACAGCGCCGTGATCGCCGCGAGCAACAAACCGGTTTTGAAATACGACATCAGCGCCCTCTCGCGCACAGGATTGCATCAAACGAGAAAATAGAGGTCGTGCGGGGCCGTTCCAAGGGGCGCGCCAAGGGTCGAGTGAGGGGGCCGAGCCAAGGGATCGAGCCAAGGATCGAGCCAAGGATCGAACAGGCGTCGGCGCGGCGCCGGCTTGTCACCGGCGCGTGGCCGCAGTCGAGCCAGGTGGCCCACCAGGCGGCCCATCCGCATGGGCGAGCGCTTGGCGCGTGACGCGGCCGCAAGGCCATGGCGCGCCCCTCGCGCCAGCGTGGCCCGCCCGCGAAGCGCCGCGCTTTCGCCCTGATTATCCAAGAGTACCCTGCGTCGCATAGGCGCTCGGGGCGACGCGCCGCTATGGTGACAGGGCGGACGAACGCCTCCGAAAGCGCGCCCATAACGACAGCGCGGGCAAAACGTCCGCGCTCAAGATGACGGCGATCCTTCCAACGCGCGCCCGCGCAGCCCGTCATGCGAAACCCTGGCGCAACCCGTAAACGACCCCTCGCCGACCCCTTAGCCGAATTCGGGAGCAGACATGCGGTATGATCCGACCACGGCGTTGCGCGCCCTGCGAGAGGGCCCTTCCGACCGGTCTCTCGTGGTCGCGCAGCTTGGGCAATCGCTGGATGGGCGCATTGCGACGCCAACGGGAAAATCCAAATATATTAGCGGGAAAGCGGCGTTGCGGCATCTCCATCGCCTGCGCGCCGCCGTCGACGCCGTCGTGGTCGGCGTCAGCACTGTGGTGGCCGACGACCCGCTGTTGACCGTTCGGCTGGTCTCTGGGCGGTCTCCAACCCGCGTGGTGGTCGACCCGGCCGGCCGCATGCCGTCCGCCTTGCGGTGCCTGACGGAGCCAGGCCTCAGCTCGGCGACGCCATTGATCTTGATCAGGGCGGATGACGCGCCCCGGAGCGACCGCATGGCCTCCGTGGAGGCCGCCCCAGACGAGATCCGCCTCCCGCGCCGGGAGGACGGCGTGATCCCGCCCAGCGCGATTATCGACGCTCTCTCGGCCCGCGGCCTCCATCGTATTTTGATCGAAGGCGGCGCGCGGACGCTCAGCCACGCCATGCAGGATGACTGCGTGGACCTCCTGCACGTCACCGTCTCGCCGATCATCCTCGGCTCCGGCGCGCCGGGGCTGAATTTGCCGCCCATCGACGAGCTGACGGAAGCCGTGCATCCGACCGCGGAGGTGTTCGCGTTTGACGATGGCGACGCGCTGTTCGCCTGCGATCTGCGCCGCCGTCGCGCCGCGACGCTCGACAATCCGGCGGCCGAAGCGGCGGAATAAGCAGATCAATCGGGGCGACGGGCGAACAGATCCAGATGGCGCACGCTGGCGCTTTGGCTGGCGAGCCGCGCCGCGCGCCAGGCGTCGAGATCCACCGCCACGCCGGCCTCGGCCGCGGCCTGGGCGACGCCGGTGGCGTGGGCGTCGATCAGCGCGCCATGCGCCTCTCTACTCAGTCGCCAGACGCTCTCCGCCGTCTCAACGGACCAGCCCCCGGCGCGCAGCTTCTGAACGAGCGCGTCGGCCGCTGTCGGCCCCAACGCCGTCCCGAAACTTTTGACGCCGCCCTGATGGCGGTGAAAGGCCTGCAGCACTGCGGCGTCGTCGGGATGGGGCGGCTCCCACGCCTCGCCGCCGGTATAGCTCAGCGCGATGTAGACAGCGGCCCGCTGGGGCAGTCGCGCGACGAAGGCGTCAAGCCAAGCCTCGGACACCAGATCCAAAAACGCCGACGCCGCGACGAGAACAGGACCAGACCGGCCGGCCTCTTCTAAGGCGAGATCTGGATCGAGCGCCTGCGCCAGCGCCGCGGGATCGCTCAGGTCCGCGCGCAGGATCTCAACGTCCGCGCCCCGGGCTCGCGCCGCCCGCGCCGCCGCGGACAACAACGCCGCATCGTGATCGACAAAGCGCCAGAGCGCGCGCGTCGGCGCATGCGGCCCAAGCGCCCGAAAAGTCGCGCCTGATCCGCATCCGAGGTCCACAATCAGAGGCTTCGAGCCTCCATCGCCTGGGGGAACGTCGCCGGGGGGAAGGAGGACATCGATCGCGCGGCGGAGCAGCACGCCGTCTCGGGCCGCCGCGTCGGCTGGACCCCGGAGGCTGAGCCAATCCACATCAAACCGATCGCCGTCGTTCACCCTCATCCTCCCTCGCAGACTCAATCGTCATCTGAGGAGACCGCGCAGCCCAAAAAGCGTTCAAGGGCCGCCATCACCCCAGCCGCGGCGTCCTCCCAGCGCGGCAACCGCTCGGCCGCCGCCCATGCCCGATCCGCGGCGCGCTGACGGGCGGCTGGGTCGGTGACCAAGCGCTCCAGCGCCGCGGCGAAGGCTGGCGTATCTTCCGGGTCCACGACGATCCCCGACGATGCGGTATCCGCCAGCGCGCCGCCCCGGCCCGCCACCACGGGCACTCCGCGGGCGACCGCCTCCGTGGCCGCCATGCCATACCCCTCATGGCGCGACGGCAAAACAGCGATGTCCGCCGCCGCCATGCGCGCCGCGAGCGCGTCGTCGGAGAGCGGGCCCGTGAGCGCCACGCGGTCGCCGAGCCCCGCGGCGGCGATGAGCCCGCGCACCCGCGCGAGATGCTCAGCGTCCCGGTCGAGCGGGCCAATGATCTCCAGCCGATACCGCGCCGTCTCTGGCAAAAGCGCCAGCGCGCGCACCAAAAGATCATGCCCCTTGCGCGGGATCATCGCGCCGACCGAGATCAGAAGCGGCGGCTCGCCGGAGACCGGCGATCTCGGGGCGGGATCGACGCCGGGCTCAACCACGGCGAGGCGATCCGCCTCGACGCCAAACCGCGCGACGAGGTCCCGCGCCGTGGCGGCGCTGGAGGTGATCACGCCGCGGGCGGGGACGAGCGCCCGCCGCTCCGTCTTGGCGCGAGCGGCCGCGGCGACGGCGTCCACGTCGCCCTCCAAGTCAAGGGGATGGTGAAGCATCACCACGGCGCGCGGACCCACCGCATCGGCCAGGGCCGCCGGGAAAGCCCCGTAGGCCAGCCCATCGATGAGAAGAGGGCCGCGCGCGACAGCCAAGCGCCGCCGCGTCTCCGCCAGCGCCTCCACGCCCGGATCCGGGAAACCTTGCGGCAAAAGCAAGGCGCTAAGCGGCGTGCGCGCCAGGATCTGACGGGTGTAGGCGTATCCGCCAGAGACGGTCTCCAAAGGCTCCGGAACGGCGAAACAGATCCCCACCGACGCTGCCGAGCTCTCTTGTCTAGACACCCGTTCCCCCGGTTAAATTACTGTTAAACTTCGCTTTATAAGCTGTTCGAACTGCTGCGCCGCAGCATTTGCATCCGTAAAGCGACGGATTTCGGCGGGCCGGATCACGGAATCGACCGGTACACAATGGCAACAAGGGCGGGCGTTCACGAAAATGTACCATGCGGCTCCGGGGGTCGCCTCTAAATCACCTTTGTCGTCGCGGATTTAGCGGGTCCCGCCGCGCCACACGACACATCTTGTCGACGCGCACGCGTCGGCGGCGCTCAGGAGACGGGGCGGACGCGCATTGACAGGGGAGATCGCTCCTTGACCACAGACGCCGCCGACACCCCGGCGCAGGCTGAACAGCACACCGCGCGATGGTCGCCCGCCGGCCTATCCCGACGCTCCGTCCTCACGTTTCGCCGCGCGATCATGTTGACGCTCGCCCTGATAAGTTACGCCGCCATCCTCTACATGGTCGGCCTGCTGCTTGGCGATGGCGGAACGGGCGGCGCGTTTTGGTCCGGCTGGACGGGCCTCGACATTGGCATCGCCCTCTGCATCGCGCTCAGCGCGCCTTGGACCGTGTTGGGCTTTTGGAATGCTCTGATCGGTTTCCTTCTACACGCCATGGGAGCCGGGCGACCGGCCTGGGCCGCCGCGCTTGAGCGGGATGGCGGACCCGATGCGCTCGATCCGCGCGACGCCCCTCCGCTGTCCAGCCGCGTGGCGCTGCTGATGACGCTGCGCAACGAGGACCCCGCCCGCGCCATGGCGCGCCTCCTCGCCATCCGCGCCAGCGTCGACGCCACCGGCGAGGGCTCCGCGTTCGATCTGTTCGTCTTGTCGGACAGCGACGCGCCGGACGTCGTCGCGGAAGAAGAGCGCCTGTTCGCGCAATTGGAGCCACGCCTCGCCGGCGCGGGCGCCGCGTCGTATCGGAGGCGGGAGCGCAACCACGGTTTTAAGGCAGGCAATATTCAAGACTTCCTGGACGCGCATGGCGACGACTACGCCTTTTTCGCGCCGCTCGACGCGGACAGCGCCATGTCCGGCGCGGCGCTGCTCTCTTTCGCCCGCATGATGGAGGCCAGACCACGGCTCGGCTTGTTGCAAAGTCTCGCGGTCGGCGCGCCCAACAGCAGCGGCTTTGGCCGCCTCTTTCAGTTCGGCATGCGCCACGGCATGCGCAGCTTCACAGCGGGCTCGGCGTGGTGGCAGGGCGATTGCGGGCCGTTCTGGGGGCACAACGCCCTGGTGCGCACCGCGCCGTTCCGCCGCGCCTGCAAGCTGCCCGAATTGCCTGGCGCGCCTCCGCTGGGCGGCCCCATTCTGAGCCACGATCAGGTGGAGGCGGTCTTGATGCGCCGCGCGGGCTATGAAGTGCGCGTCGCGCCCATTGAGATCGATAGTTGGGAGGAGAACCCGCCCACCCTGCTGGATTTCATCCGGAGGGAAGAGCGCTGGTGCACCGGCAACATGCAGTATTGGACGCTGCTGGGGACGCCTGGGCTGCGCCCAGTGAGCCGACTGCAGCTCTGGCAAGCGATCTTGATGTATGTGGCCTCGCCCGCCTGGATGCTGATGACGCTGCTCGCGACAGTGAAGCCCTTCGAAGCCGACGCCGCCGCCTTCAATCTCAGCCTTGGGGGTGGCGTTGTTCGCGACAATGTTCATGCTGAGCATCGCGCCGAAATTGGCCGGCGCGGCGGCCGTGCTCGCGACGCGGGGCGGCTTAGCCGCCTATGGCGGCGGCTTGCGGTTCGGGGCGGGGTTCCTGCTGGAGTTGCTGTTCTCCATGCTGATCGCTCCTGTGGTGGCGTTCAGGCTCACCGTGCTGCAGATCGGTTTGGTGTTTGGACGCCGGATCAAATGGAGCGGACAGCCACGGGACGCGTATCGACTGAGCTGGGGCGACGCCGCGGCGGGGCTTTGGGGAGCGACCCTGTTTGGACTGACGCTGACCGGGCTGTTGCTCATCAGCGCGCCCGGCGCGCTGCCCTTCGCCGCGCCATTGTTGATGGGCCTCTGCCTGTCGATCCCCATTGCCGTCGGAACGGCGGCCCCGTCATTCGGGCGATGGTTGTCGCGCACCGGGCTGGCCGCGATCCCGGAAGATTTGACGCCCCATCCCTTGCTGCAAGCGGTCGCCCGCCATGAACGCGCGCTGGACGCGGTGGCGCGCGAGGAGCAGGCGGAGCGCATGCCGAAAGGCTCGACGCCCCAAGCGGCCTAAAGCCGCGCACCGCGCAGGCGCGCGCGGTTGCGCCGCATGGATTTCGCGCCCTCCCGATGCTCCGGTCCACGCAGAAGACAAGCGACGAATGAAGACAAGCGACGACATTTGGAGGCGGCGGCGGCGTCGACATGAAGAAAGACGAGCTTCTCCAAAAAGCTTTCGCCATGCCGCTGACGAGCCCCTCCTACCCCAAGGGACCTTATCGCTTCGTCGATCGCGAATATCTGATCGTCACTTATAGAACCGATCTTGACGCGGTCCGAGCCTTGGTGCCTGAGCCATTGGAGGTGACCGAGCCGCTTGTGAAATATGAATTTATCCGAATGCCCGACAGCACGGGCTTTGGCGACTACACCGAAAGCGGTCAGGTGATCCCGGTGAGCTTCGAGGGCCGCAAGGGCGGCTACGTCCATTCCATGTACCTCAACGACCACAGCCCCATCGCAGGCGGGCGAGAGATCTGGGGATTTCCAAAGAAACTGGCCGAGCCCCATCTCCGCGTTGAGAAAGACGCGCTGGTGGGCACGCTCAAAATGGGCTCGGTGCAAATCGCTTGCGCCACCATGGGCTACAAGTATCGCGCCCTCGACCTCGACGACGTGGCGCAATCCATGGCGCAGCCGAACTGGCTTGTGAAGCTCATCCCCGATGTCTGCTGCACCAAGGCGCGGATCTGCGAATTGGTGGAGTACTATCTTGAGGACGTGTCGATCAAAGGGGCGTGGGAAGGGCCGGCGGGCCTCGAATTGAGCGACCATGCGTTGGCCCCGTTGACCGACCTACCCGTCCGCGAGGTGATCTCCGCGACGCATATAGAGGCGGATCTCACCCTTGGCTTGGGCGCGGTTGTCCACGACTACCTCGCCTGAGGCGTTCCTCTCTGAAAGCGAATACGCCGCTTGGGGCCATTGAGGCCCCCGCGCGCCGTTCGCGATGGATGGGGCGCGCGGCGCGGGGCCACGGGCGCTGCGCCAGGGAGCGGCGTTTCGGGGCGCTCCGCTCACCAAACGGAGAGGCCGTCCCCTCCGTTCGGAGCCGCGTCACACCCGCCGTCTCGGCCATGGGCGTGGGCGGCGCAAGGGCGCGCTCGCGCGTCGGCTCCGCCGATAAACCCT
>JBCCTM010000091.1:0-10762 GCA_039198535.1 Pseudomonadota bacterium | reverse complement strand
GGTTGAAGCGCCCCCGCCACCTTTTTTCCGCCTTGGTTTAAGCCTCTGCCGCGCTCCGTGAACCAATCGAAGGCGTCAGGCCTTTGACCCGCGCGGAGGCGCCACGCAGCCGATGGGGACCGCGCTTGCTATTCTCATCGTTCGGCGGTTCGTGACCGGCTGACCAGGGGCGGCTGACCAAGAAGGTCGGTCAGCGCCCAACCAAGAGGCTGAGGTCGCGCCGGCCGAAAGAAGACATGGGAGCGCCGACGGACGCTTCCCGGGGGGATCAGGGCTCATGGAATATCTGCTGTTGTTCAGCGCCATCGCCTTTGGGTTGGCGTTGCTGGCCTTTGGCGGCGACTGGGTGGTCGACGGCGGCGAAGGGCTCGCGAAAACGCTCGGGGTCACGCCGCTGGTGATCGGGGTCGTGTTTCTCGGCTTCGCGACCTCGCTCCCAGAGTTGTTCACGAGCCTCCAAGGCGCGCTGCAAGGCGCGCCGGGGGTCGCGCTTGGCAATGTGGTCGGGTCCAACATCGCCAATGTGTTGCTGATCGCCGGGGTCGCCTCGGCCCTGGCGGCCACGCGGGTGCGCCGCACGATGATTTTCCGAGATGGCGGCTTCGTCTTCGGCACCTCGCTGGCCTTGGTTGCGCTTCTGCTGACCCAGACCGAGATCGGCTTCGTCGCCGGGGCCGGCTTGTTCGCCACGCTGATCATCTATTTGATCGTCGCCTTGGCCACCGAAGGCGCGCGCAAAGCGCGAAGCGAGCGCAAGCTTGAGGAGCGCTTGGCCGAGGCGCGCAAGGCGCGCCGAGAGGGACACCCGGCGACCGCGTTGAAAATCGAAGAAGCCGCGCGCGCCGGGGGGGCCGATGACGATGACGACGATGAGGACGCCCCCGCGCTCCAAGGGGGGCAGGCGTTTCTCTGGTTCGGCATCGGCGTGGGCGCTACGATCGCCGGCTCGTATCTGCTGGTCTATGGCGCGGTCGAGCTCGCCAGCCAGCTCGGCGTCTCGGAGAGCTTGATCGGCCTGACCGTGGTGGCGTTTGGCACCTCCCTCCCAGAGCTCGCCGCCGCCATCGCCGCCGGTGTCAAGGGCAAGCCCGAATTGGCGGTCGGCAATGTGCTGGGCTCCAATGTGTTCAATGTGGGCGCGGTGGTCGGCGTGACGGCGATGGTGACGCCGCTCGCGACGCCGCCGGAGCTGCTGACCTTTGACGTCTACGCGATGTTGATGGCGACGCTCCTGATGCTCGCGTTGGCGTTTCACAATCGTCAGTTGGCGCGATGGGAGGGCGCGGTGCTGCTCACGACTTATGTCGCCTACATCGCCGCCACCTCGGGCGTGTTCGGCGGCGCCTAGCGGAGCGCGCGGCGGCGCGGGCGACGCTTGCCTCGGCCCGGCCGGCGCTGGCACATGGGGCCTCTCAAGCTCGGAGCCGACCCCATGAATGACGCCCCCGCCTCTCCATCACCCGCCCCGCCTTTGGCCAGCCTCCTCTCAGATCCAGGGCTGGCGCGCCTAGACGCTTACATCGCGGGCGGCTGGCGGAGCGCCGCCTCCGGGGGGCGGTTTTCGGTCCATAATCCGGCCACCGGCGCTCTTTTGGCCGAGGTCGCCGATCTGGGCGCGGCGGAGACGGAAGAGGCCATCGCCGCCGCCGTCCGCGCGCAACAGGGCTGGGCCGAGGAGACGGCCAAGACCCGCTCGGCGGCGCTGAAACGTTGGCACGCTCTGGTGCTGGAGCACGCCGACGATTTGGCGACGTTGATTACCGCGGAATGCGGCAAGCCGCGCGCCGAGGCCGTGGCCGAAGTCGCCTATGGGGCCAGCTTTATCGAGTGGTTCGCCGAGGAGGCGAAGCGCGCCTATGGCGAGGTCATCCCCACCCATAACGCCAGCCAGCGCATTGTCGTGATGAAGCAGCCGGTGGGCGTGGTGGGCGCGATCACGCCCTGGAACTTCCCCGTGGCCATGATCACGCGGAAATGCGCGCCGGCGCTTGCGGTGGGCTGCGCCGTGGTGCTGAAGCCCGCGGAGCAGACGCCGCTCTCCGCTTTGGCCTTGGCGGAACTCGCCAACCGCGCGGGGCTGCCGGCGGGCGTGCTCAATGTGGTCTGCGGGCAGGACGGCCCGGCCATGGGGGCGGCGCTCACGGGCAGCGCGGAGGTGCGCAAGATCACCTTCACCGGCTCGACGGAAGTGGGCCGCATCCTCATGCGCGCCTCAGCCGAGCACATCAAAAAGGTCAGCTTGGAGCTGGGCGGCAACGCGCCCTTCATTGTGTTTGACGACGCGGATCTGGAGGCGGCGGTGGACGGCGCGTTGGCCTCGAAGTTCCGGAATGCGGGGCAAACCTGCGTTTGCGCCAATCGCATCTACGCGCAGAGCGGCATCTACGACGCCTTCGCCGCGCGGTTGGCGGAGAAGGCGGCGGCGCTTCGGGTGGGCGACGGCTCTGCGGAAGGCGTGCAGATCGGCCCGCTGATCGAGCCCGCCGCGGTGGAGAAGGTGGCGCGCCATGTGGCCGACGCGACGGGCAAGGGCGCCAAAGTGCTCACGGGCGGCGGCCCCGCCACCGCGGTCGGCCCGCTGTTCTTCGAGCCGACCGTGCTCCGCGATGTGACGTCTGAGATGGCGGTGGCGCGGGAGGAGACCTTCGGCCCCGTCGCGCCGGTGTTTCGCTTTGAGGATGAGGCCGATGTGATCGCCCAGGCCAACGCCACCGAATACGGGCTCGCCGCTTATTTCTACGCGCGGGATCTGGGTCGGGTATGGCGGGTGGCGGAGCGTCTCGATTACGGCATGGTCGGCGTGAACGCCGGCGTCATCGCCACAGAGCTCGCCCCCTTTGGCGGGGTCAAACAATCCGGTCTCGGCCGCGAAGGCTCCCGCCATGGGCTCGAGGAGTTCTTGGAGATGAAATATGTGCTGATGGGCGGCGTTTGAGGGCGCGCCGCCGCCGGCGCGTCAGACGCCGTAGTGCTTTCGATACCAGTCCACGAACCGGGAGACGCCTTCTTCAACGGGCGTCGTCGCGCGGTAGCCGACGGCCGCCTCCAGAGCGTCCGTGGAGGCGCAGGTAGCCGCCACGTCGCCGGGCTGCATGGGCATGAAATTGATCTCCGCCTTCCGGCCGAGTTTTTCCTCCAGAACGCGGATAAACGCCATCAACTCCACCGGCGCGCCGCGGCCGATATTGAACAATCGATGGGGCGCGACACCGCTTTGATCGGGGTCGGGCGCGGCGGAGGCCAGCGCATGGTCGGCCGCGGGACGCGCCGGGTGATCGGCCACCGCTAATACGCCGCCCACGATGTCGTCGATATAGGTGAAATCCCGCGCCATCTGGCCGTTGTTGTAGACGTCGATGGGCCGCCCCTCGAGCATGGCGGCGGGGAATTTGAACAGCGCCATATCCGGGCGGCCCCAGGGGCCATAGACCGTGAAGAAACGCAGGCCGGTGCAGGGGATCTTGAAGAGATGGGCGTAGGCGTGGGCCATCGCTTCATTGGCGCGCTTGGTGGCGGCGTAGAAGCTTAGCGGATGGGCCGCGCCATGGCGCTCCTCAAAGGGCGCGCGGGCGTTGGCGCCGTAGACGGAGCTGGTGGAGGCGTAGACCAGATGATCCACCCCATGGGCCCGGGCGGCCTCCAAGATGTTGGTGAAGCCGACCAAATTGCTGTCGGCGTATGCGGTTGGGTTCTCCACGGAGTAGCGCACCCCGGCTTGGGCGGCGAGATGCAGGATGCGCTCGGGCTGGAAGGCGTCCAGCGCGGGGGCGAGGGCCGCCGCGTCGGCGATGTCGAGTTCGGCGTCTTGGTAACTCGGCTTCGCCGTCAGCCTGGCGCGGCGGGCGGCTTTGAGGCGGGGGTCGTAATAGCTGTTGAGGTTGTCGACGCCGAGCACCTCATGCCCGCGCTCGAGCAGCGTCAACGCCACATGATTGCCGATGAACCCCGCCGACCCGGTGACCAGATATCGCAAGATCGGCCCTCTCTTCGCTCCCGCTCCGCCGCGCCCCGTGAGCGATTGAGAAATGGCGCCGTTGCGGGCTCTGGGCAATGCGGATGGTCGGCGATGGGCGCGTGCGGCGTCAGCGTCGCGGCGGGGTGGCGCGATGAGCGCGGCGCGTAAAGCGGTGGCCTTCGATCTCGACGGCACGCTGATCGACAGCGCGCCCGCCATCGCCGCGGTGGGCGACGCGCTGATGCGCGAACTGGGCCTCGCGCCGCTCTCCCTGAGCGAGGGGCGCGGCTATGTGGGCGGCGGCGCGGGCGTGTTTGTGGCGCGCGCGCTCGCGGCGAGGGGGCGGGCCCCGGCCACGGATGGCGCGGAGCTCAGCCGATTTCTAGAGCTCTACGCCGCAGCGCCGCCGGCGGCGGGCAACCGTCCCTATCCGGGGGCCGAGGCCGCGCTCCGCGCCTTGCGCGATCGCGGCTACGCCTTGGCGCTCTGCACCAACAAGCCGGCCAAGCCCACGGCGGCGGTGCTGCGCGCTTTGGGGTGGACGGGTCTGTTCGACGCGGTGGTCGATGGGGACGCCCCCTGCCCAAAGAAGCCTGACCCCGCTCCGTTGCGGCGCTGCGCGACGCTTCTCGGCGGCGTCACGCCGGCGGCGTTGGTGGGTGACAGCGAGGCGGACGCCGGATGCGCCGAGGCCGCCGGCGCGCCGTTGCTCCTCTACACTCAGGGGTATCGCCATGCGCCGCTTGAGACGCTGCCCTATCGCGCGGCGTTCGACCATCACGGCGCGTTGCCGTCGCTCATGGACGCGATCGCCAGGTCTAGGCCGTAAGTTCACTCCGCCGCGGGACGCTCCGCGCTCTTTTCGCCCCCGCTTGTTGGGCCTGACGGCAGAAGCGCCGCTCGGTTCTCAAGGATGAACTCGCGCAGGGCGACGGTGGCCGCATCGGGCTGGCGATCGGCGCGCCAGAGCAGAAACCAGCGGCGCATTAAGGGAAAGCCCGCGAGCGGCAGCGCGACGAGGCGGCCATCCGCAAGCTCGGCCAGGCAGGTGTGCTGGGACAGCAGCGCTACGCCGAGCCCGGCGATCACCGCTTGCTTGATGGTCTCGTTGCTGCCGAGTTCTTCGATTTCGAACACCCAGCCCTCGCCGACGCTGTCGAGGTAGCGTTCGGTCAAAAGCCGCGTTCCCGACCCGGGCTCGCGGGTGAGAATGGTCTGATCAAACAGATGCTTGGGCGTGAGCTCTTCGCCAGTTTGCGCGAGCGGGTGGTTGGGCGCTGCCACGAGCAAATGGGGGTTGGGTCCAAGCTCCGCCTGCTCGAGGGCGGCCCCGCCGACTTCATGCTCTGGCGGCGGGCGGCCCATCACCGCCAGATCATAGGCGCCCCGGGCGAGCCCGGCCACGATCTCGCGACGGTTGCCGATGCGGAGCGCGACCTTGATGAGGGGGCGCTCCGCACGGAAAGCGGCGACCATATGCGGCGCGAGGTATTTCGCGGTGCTGACCACGCCGAACACGACCCGGCCGCGGGAGCCGTCTCCAAGCGCTTGCAGCCGTTCTTGGGCGCGCGCGACGGCGGCCTCGATCTCCTCGGCGGCGCGCAGAAGTTCGCGGCCCACGGCCGTGGGGGTCGCCACCTCGCCGCTCCGATCGAGCACCGGCGCGCCCGCCATGGCCTCTAGGGTTTTCAGATGCGTCGTGACCGCCGGCGGCGTCACCGAAAGCGCTTGGGCGGCCTGGGTGATGGAGCCGGTATGGGCGACTGCGGCGAAGGCGCGAAGTTGCTTGATGGAGAGGCCTCGAAGATCTGCCATGGCGTGTCCTCCCCAGCGTTGAATTCTCGCGCAACGCCCTCTGTATCGACGAGAGCACCTGTCGACCATCGCAGGTTTTTCGGCGCCGCGACAGGGGCCTGACCGCTTCCATTGAATACTTTTGAAATAAAACTTTGTGGCGCTTCGTGGGATTGTAATTTTATTTTCCGGCTAATTCGGTCACCTTCCAGATTGTGTTGGTCCGATCCAGGCTGATTACTGCGATGGTCCAAGGGGCTCGCGACGAATGACGAGGGCGGCGATGGCCGACAAAATGGATTTAGCGGGTTATCTCGCGGCGCAGGCGCGGGATTGCGAGGCGGCTTCGGCGACGGATTTGGCGCGCGCCATCGCGGCGATCGCCGCGGCGGCCGGCGCGATCGCCGAGCGCGTGGCCCTGGGCCCGCTCGCCCCGGGTGATCGCGCAACCCATGGGGCCTTCGCCGCGGCGTGCCTCCGCGCCGCGCTCGCCCAGGCGCCCGTGCGTCATTTGTCCCTTGCGGGCGCCGAGAGCGTGGAGACGCTCGGCGCCTGCGCGATCAAACCGGACGCGCCGGAGGTCTCGGCCCTGACCGCGGGGGGGCCAGATCGCGAAGATCGGCAAGGTGAGCAGGCGCGATCGGCCGGCGCGCGCGGAGGGGACGGGTTGTCTGAAGCCTTCGCCGAGGATCTCGGCGGCGACGCCAGCGACCGAACGGGCGAAGGCCCAGGCATGCGCGCGCCCGCGGCGATGTTCGACGTGGCCGCTGATCCCCTGCATGGGGATTACCCGTTGGACGCCGCCATCCCTTTTGGGGTGTTCTTCTCTCTCTATCCCGTGGATCCGCGTTCCTGCGGCGCGGCTCCGTTCAATCTTCCCCTCTCCAAGCAATGCGCGGCGGGCTACGTCCTCTGCGGACCGCATGCGGCGCTCATGCTCAGCGTGGGCAAGGGGGTCGCCTTATTTGGGTGGGATCGGGCGCGCCGCTCATTCCGTTTGGCCCAGCCGCAGCTTGAGATCGCCCCCAATGCCGACGCCTTCGCCATTGACGCCTCTAATCATCGGCATTGGCCGGCGCCCATCAGGGTCTTCATCGAGGATTGTCTTGAAGGGGCGGAGGGGCCGCGGGGGCGCAACTTCACGATGCGATGGGTCGGGTCTCTGGCGGCGGAGGCCCATCGTATCCTCCGCAGGGGCGGGGTTTATCTGGCGCCCGCGGATGATCGGGAGGGGGCGGCGCTGTCGCTGAACTTGCTGCATCATGCGGGCCCGCTCGCCTACCTCGCCGAGCAAGCCGGCGGCTCCGCCACCGATGGCGCGCGTCGGCTGCTGGACGCCACGCCCGCGCGCCTGGATCAGCGCTCCGCCCTCATTTTCGGGGCGCGGGAAAAGGTGGCCCGGATCGCCAAGTACCATCTCGATGCGCGCTTCGGCGGGGAGAGCCCGCCCCTGTTCGGCGACCGCGGTCTCTATCGCAGATGACGACGCGGCCCCGATCAGCCGGCGACGCCATGGGCGGAACAGGCGGATCCGAGAAAGGCGGCTCATGTCGATCAAACATCCGGTGATCACCGTTGTCGGCGCGTCTGGGGCTGGCACCAGCACGGTTCGCCACACCTTCGAACAGATCTTCCGCCGCGAGGAGATCTCGGCCGTCTTCATCGAAGGCGACGCCTTCCATCGCTTCAATCGCGCAGAGATGAAGGCGGAGGTGGCCCGTCGCGCCGTCGAGGGCGATCAGACCTTCAGCCATTTCTCCATTGAGGCCAATCTCTTGGCGGAGCTCGCCGGAGAGCTGCGCGCCTATGGCGAGACGGGCCGCGCCCAGGCGCGGCGCTACGCCCACACGCCTGAGGAGGCGGAACGCCTTGGGGCCGCTGAGGGCTGCTTCACGGAATGGCGCGAGATCGGCGAAGGGTCGGACCTGCTGCTCTATGAGGGCCTCCATGGCGCGCTCAAAACGACGGAGGTGGATATCGCCGCCGCCGCCGATCTGCGCATCGGCGTCGCCCCGGTGATCAATCTGGAATGGATCCAGAAGATCCATCGGGACCGGGCGATCCGCGGCTACAGCACAGAGGCGGTGACGGACACGATCCTGCGGCGGATGCATTCTTACGCCCATGTGATCTGCCCGCAATTCACGGAGACCGACATCAACTTTCAACGGGTGCCGATCGTCGACACCTCGAACCCGTTTGTGGCGCGGTGGATTCCGACAGCGGGCGAATCGCTGGTGGTGATCCGCTTCGCCAATCCCCGCGGCATCGATTTCCCGTATCTCACCGCCATGATTTCAGGCTCTTGGATGACCCGGGCGAACTCCATTGTGATCCCGGGCGATAAGGTGGATCTGGCCATGCAGTTGATCCTAACGCCGCTGATCAATCGGCTGGTCGAGCGAGCGCGTCGCAGCCGCTAAGGTCGATCCTTGAGCGCGGATCTTTCGCGATGGCGACGTCGGCGACGACCGACATCATCGGCGCGGCGACCCGGCCTCAATGGAGCGCGATGCAAGGAGCGGAGCAAAGGCGGCCGGGCGCCTAGCCCGGCCCGCGCCCGCCCCTCCCCCGGGCAGGTGGGACGCAACCGCCGGACGCAGCGGATCGATCATCCGCAACACAACGATAAAGCGCTGTAGTGGGACCGCTCGAAAGCGCCTCCGCAGGGAAGTCACTCGGAAGGCGTGCAAGCGGCGGGAAAAAAGACTGCCCAAGGAGCGGACGGCAGGCGGCCAGGCCCCTGGCCCGGCCCGCGCGGCGGATGAAAAAGATTTAATGAAGCTGTCATGGCCCAGTCACGCACAGGCGTTCTTCCGCCGTTTCGCGTTCCTAACTCAGCCCCTTACGAACAACGCCGTGGGGCCGAGCCCCCTGTCGACGGCGTTCAAGAGGAGAAAGACGCATGTCCGAAGCGAAGACGCCCATTCGACAGAACCCCCGCCCACGTCGTCGGATGCGCGGCGCGCTGCTGGGCGGCGTCGCCATGTTGGCGCTGGCCGCGCCCCTCGCGCTGTCGCCAGTGCTGACGCCCCAAGGCGCGCCGGCGCAAGCGCGGCTGGACGAGCCGTTTAAATCCTACGCCGACCTGGTGGACGCCATGAAGCCGGCGGTGGTGACCATCGCCACGCGGCAAAGCGCGCTCGGCGGTTTGGCGGAGGCGCGGCCCGAATTCCCCGACGGGCCCTTCGGAGACATGTTCCGTCGGTTCTTCGAGGAGCGCGGCGAGGGCTTTCGCAGCGCGCCCCGCTCCCGCCCGGCGCGCGGCCTCGGCTCGGGCTTCATCATCGATCCGAGCGGCGTCGTCATCACGAACAACCACGTGGTGGAGAACGCGGAGAGCGTCGCCGTGATCATGGATGACGGCACGGAGTATGAAGCGACCCTCGTGGGCGCGGACGATAAGACCGATATCGCCGTCTTGAAGATCGAGACGGACGCGCCGCTCGCGACCGCCGCTTGGGCGGACAGCGACGCCGTGCGCGTGGGCGACCCGGCTGTGGCCATCGGCAATCCATTCGGCCTGGGCGGCTCGGTGACCGCTGGCATCGTCTCGGCGCGCGGGCGGGACATCAACGCCGGGCCCTATGACGATTTCCTGCAGGTGGACGCCGCCATCAATCGCGGCAACTCCGGAGGCCCGCTGTTCAATGAGTTCGGCGGCGTGATCGGCGTGAATACGGCGATCATCTCGCCCTCGGGCGGCAATATCGGCCTCGGCTTCGCGATCCCCGCTAACCAAGCCCGCGCCGTGGCGGAGCAAATTCTGGAGAACGGCTTCGTGGAGCGGGGCTTGATCTCCGTGTCGATCCAGCCGGTCACGGAGGAGATCGCCGACAGCCTCGGCTTGCCGAGCGACGAGGGCGCGTTGGTGGCGGATGTGACGCCGGGCGGGCCGGCGGATCGGGCCGGCGTGCGCGCGGGCGATGTGATCACCGGCTTTGCGGGCGCGGCCGTCGGCGAGGTGCGAGATCTGACCCGCGCGGTGGCGGCGACGCCGCCGGGCGCGGAGCGGGAGCTGACCGTGTTCCGCCGCGGGGAGGCCATCGACCTCACGGTCACAGTCGGCCGAATGGATGGCGAGGCGCCGCGACGCGCGGGCGGCTTCACGCCCCGGGCGGCAGAGCCTGAGATGGCCATGGGCGAGCTCGGCTTGCGTCTTGGCGGCGGACGCGGCGAGGGCGTGCGCATTGTGGCGGTGAAGCCGCTGAGCCCCGCGGCCACCAAGGGCCTGCGCCCCGGCGACGTGATCTTGGAGGTGAACCAGGAGCGCGTGGAGACGCCGCGGGATGTGGCCGACGCTGTACAGAACGCTCGGGACGGCGGCCGCTCCGCCGCGCTGCTGATGGTGGAGCGGGATGGCGACCAGCGCTTCGTCGGGCTGCCCCTCGACGGCTGAACGCTCGAGAAGTGAGGGCTAAGGCCGGGTCTGAGGATCCGGCCTTTTTTATTGCTCGCACTGCGAACGGCGGGCCCTCGCCTGACCCGGGGGTGGCGCTCTGAGCGGCTCCGCGCCAGCGGCTTATAGAGCTTTTTCTATTCCCGTCCGAGGCCGCGGCCAAAGCGACGCCGGTTCTTTGAACCGCCCATATAGAAGGCCCGCGCCTGACCCTGGGGAGGCGCTTTGAGACGGTCCCGCTCCAGCGCTTTATGGGCGTGCCTCGGGTAAGCGATCCGCGGCGTCCGGCGGCTGCATCGCGCCTGCCCGGGGGCGGGTCAGGCGCGGGCCGGGCTGGTCGCCCGGCCATCAACGCTCCGGCCCTTGGATTGTGCTTCTATTCCGGTCGTTGGAGGCGCCAAAAGCGAGGTTGGCGCATGCGTCGCGGAAGGCCCGCGTCTGACCCTGGGGAGGCGCATTGAGACGGTCCCGCTCCAGCGTTTTATGGGCGTGCCTCGGATGAGGCGCGGCGTCCGGCGGCTGCGTCGGCCCGGGCCCCGGGGGGGGGCGGGCGCGGGGCCGGGGCGCCCGGCGCGGCGGCCGGCCCGAGGCCCATACCCGGGGGCCGGGGGGGG
>JBCCTM010000090.1:0-10829 GCA_039198535.1 Pseudomonadota bacterium | reverse complement strand
CCGGCTTGGGCGCGGGCGAAGGCGTCTGCGATCAAATGCTGGCCGAGCCAGGCCTTGGCCGGCGCGGCGAGCCCCCACAGCGCCAGCGTCGCCCCCAGCGCCAGACACAGCGCCGGCCCGAGCGCCGCCGCAAACCGACGCCGCCGGGTCGCATCGGCGGAGCCGCTCACCAGGGCGCGCCGAACGCGCCGCGGCGGTTGGCGCGCAGCCAGATGCCGCCGAGGAGCAGCAGCGCCAGACCGGCCAGCACCCGCAAGATCCAGCCTTCCGAGGTGAAGGGCAGCGGCGCGCCGGCGCCCAACTGCGCTTGCGCCAATTGCCGCGCTTCCGCCGCCGCCTCGAGCCGCGTCAGCGCCGCCTCGATCACCGGGGCGTCTCCGCCCGCCGCATCGCCGGCGTCCGCGTCTTGCTCCGCCGGTGGCGCGCTTTGTTCGGCGCCGTCGAAGAAGATGTCCGGATCCCAGCCGGCCGGCAGGTTGAGCGGCACCTCTTTCTCCACCACCGGCTCGCCTTGAGGCCGCGTCGGCGTCACATCCACCGCCACCAACGAGGTCAACCGGCTGACGAGACCATGGGTCAGCGCCGCGCTCAGGATCTCGCCATCGATCACATCCAGCGAGGCGGCGTCGACGCCGGAGGAGAGCCGCAGCGCCTCCAGTGAGCGGATCTTCTGCCTCGCCCAGAGCTTGGCGACGCCCACGCGCTCCTCGGCCTCCGCCAGCCGCACTCGGCGCTCCCACGGCGCGCCCGCGCGCACGCCGCGGAGCGTCAATTCTGGAATGGCGCGCGTCGTCGCCGCGTCATCCACGCGGATCACCGCCGTGACCGGATCGCCCGCATAGAGATCCGGCAGCGGCTGCGGCCAAACTTCGGGATTTTGGAAGCCGGTGACGTCAAGGCTCAGCCCGGTCATGGCCGGCGTCTCGATCCGGGCGAACAGCGCCTCCATGCGCGCCTGCACTTCGCCGAGATCGCCGATGAAGACATGCGCCCCCCGACCCCGCTCGGCGGCGGCGGTCATGAAATAGCTGTTGGGCGCCGAGCCGATGCCCACGGTGAAGAGCCGCGTGCGGCCAAGCTTCTCGCCGATCAGCGCCAGCATCTCCGTCTCGTTGCTGACCGCGCCGTCGGTGAGGAAGATCACTTGGCGCACCCGCTCTTCGTCGCCCGGATCCGGGCCAGGATCGGTCAGCGCCGCCTCCAACGCAGGGAGCATCCTGGTGCCGCCATCGGCCTCCAGCGCGCGGATCGCCTCAATGGCCTGGGTCACATTCTCAGCGGTCGCCTGCATGGGCGCATCGGCGAATTGGCCGAAGCGGTCATTGAAGACGATGATATTGAAGCGATCCTCCGGCCGCAGACGGCGCACCGCCATCTCAAGCCCCGCCTTGGCCTGCACGATGCTTTCGCCGCCCATGGAGCCCGAGATGTCTTGGACGAAGATCACTTCACGGGGCTGGCGATCGGCGCCGATGCTTTCCGGCGCCGGCGGCGTCAGCATCATGAGATAATTGCGGTCGGTCGCCGTCTCACCGGCGCCAGAGGGGTCCGTCGCCGGCGCTTCGGTGAAGAGCGCGAGATAGGGCGTCTCGATTTTCTCAGGCCGCCAGGAGAGGAAAAAATCCCGGTCCGCCGGCGCCGGCCCCTCCAACTGGATGCGCGCGCCGGTGGTCCCCGCGGGGCTCACGGCGACGCGGTGATAGAGGCTTTGCACGGGACCCAGCGGAAAGCCCGCTTGCAGATCGATCCGGATGTCCACTGGATTGCGCAAAGAGCCGGCGGGCTCCGATCGCGGGTCGACCACGGGAGGCGTCACGCGTTCGCGGTCCGGCGTCGGGTCGCTTTGCTCAACAAACCAGCCCTCGGGTCCGAATTTCACCAAGGTCGGCTGCGGGTCCGGCGTGAACCGCGGGGCCACGACCAAGGGCAAGCGCAGGCCGAACACGCCGTCCCTCGGGGCCAGCGTTTGCTGATATTCGATCTGGATCACCACGCTTTCACCCGGGCCGATATTGGCGACGGAGGTGGTGAACATGTTGGGCCGTTCTTGCTCCACGAGCGAGGCGACAAACCCTTCGGCGCGGGCGGTCTCGTAGATGACTTTGGCCTCTTCCCGCTCTTTGATCTCGCCCTCGATCAAGCGCCCGCCCACGCGCATGCGGAGCGTGTCGACGGCGCTGTCTTCCGGCAGGGGGAACACGTATTTACCTTCGACGAACACCGTTGCGGGGTTGGTGAAGCGCTGGGTGACCACCGTGCGCGCGAGGGGGCCGGCGATGGCCACGTCGTAATCGGATTTCACCAGCGGCGCCTGCACGTAGAGGCCTGGCTTATCGGTGAACAGCATCAGCGCGCCGCCATCCACCTGATCGAGCCGGATCAGCCCGTCATCCCGCTGGCCGCCATGGTCGGGTGAAGCCTGGGCCGGGGCGACGGCGATCAGGCCCGCCAGCGCCAACGCCGACGCCAACGCCAGCGCCGCCATCAGCCAGGCGCGGATGTTTGGGGCGCTCTCCCAGGGGGACGGAGCGCCGGCCGGGATCATTGTAAAGCGGCGCAGGGCGGAGTGGGACAGGATGTGGCGCATGGCGGGGAGGTCCTCCGTTTCGCGAGGCCGCCGCCAGGCGCCGCCCATGCGCGCCGTACGCTTCGCCCCAAATAGCTTCGCCCTGCGGCCGCCCGCGCGCCTAACGGCGCCGAGACAGCCTTTCCGGCATATGAACCGCTCTTCCCTAACTTTGTTCGAATGAAGGGAAGGCTGGTCTCAAATTGGGGCTCGTTGCGCCATTTTGGGAGCGGTCGCCCGCATATGCGCCCGCGCCGTATCGCCGCAGAACGGCGACCGCTCCAGCCTCCCGCGCGCCGCGCCCGCTTCAATCGCCTGAAAAGCGAGCGGGACGTTTCTCCATGAAGGCGGCGATGGCCTCCGCCTGGTCCCGCGTGCCCCGGGTCAGCAGAAACTGGTCGCGATCCATGAAACTCGTGGCGTAGCCAAGCGGTTGCGCGCTGACGTCTATGGCTTGTTTCGACATGCGCAGGGCCAAGGGCGGCAACGCGGCGTAGTCGCTGGCCAGGGCGCGCGCCCCAGCGAGCGCCGCGCCTTGGGCCGCCTTGCGGTCGGCGAGCCCCCAATCGAGCGCCGTGGCCGCGTCCAATTTGCGGCCGAGGATGATCAACTCCTTGGCCCGCGCCGGCCCCAGCAGGGCGGTCACCCGCGGCACGGAGCGCCAACTCATATTCATGCCGAGCGGGATCTCGGGCAGACGCAAATGCGCCCCCTCGGCCATGACCCTGTGGTCGCATGACACGGCCAGAGCCAGGCCGCCGCCGATGCAATGGCCCTCGATGGCGGCGATGGTGATCTGCTCAAGATCGGCCCAGGCCTGACACATGTCGGGCCCGGCCTTAAACGCCGCCCGTCGCTCCAACAGCGGTTGCTCCGCCGCTGTCGCCAGCGCCGGATCGGCCAAATCAGCGCCTGCTGAAAACGCGCCCGCACCGGTCAGAACCACAACCGAGCTCTCCGTGTCTTCGGCCAGCCACAGCGCGGCGTCGCGCAGGTTTCGCATGTCCTGCAGCGCCAATGCATTGCGCCCGTCGCCCCGGTCAAACGTGACCTCTGCGATCCGACCGACGCGGCGGAGGCGCACATGCGCTCCAAATGACGTCTCAACCGGAGCGGTATCGCTCTGTCCCGCCGCCTCCATGGCCTAAATCTCCTCTTTCGGCGCGCCTCATCTCCAGCGAACCCCGCCGACGAACCCGCCGCATCTGCTCTGCGCTTGCGAGGGGACGGCGCGCTAGGCATCTTTTCACATGCGCGTGGGAGATGCGCGTCGTTTGGGGACCTCCATGGACCAAAAACAACGAGAGGCGGGGTTGCGCCAGGCGGAGCGGTATGGCGGGCCGGCCAGCCAGGGGCGGCGCCCACCCGGATCAAGCGGACCAACCCTGGGTCCGACAACAATCCGATCGCTGGCGGCGGGCGGCGTCGCGGCCGTCCTGACCCTGGTGCTCGGCGGGTCGCTCGGCCTGGCTTTCCTCCTTGGAATGTTCGGCGCGGTGGCCGCGCTCGCCTTGTCCAAGCCAGGCGGCCCGGCGGCGTTGTTGGATCCAGCGGCGGCGTCTCCGGTGGTCGACGCGGCGGCGGCGAAGGCGGCGGGCGTCGACCCGGTGCAGGCCAATGCGCGGCTGGCGGAGGCGACGCGGCGCCTCAAGCGCATCGATGTGGTGGCCGATGGGCTCGGCGACCCGCCGCTCGCGGCGCGGATCCACGCCATGGCCGACGCCTGCCGGGAGGCCTTGCAAGCCCTAGCCGAAGACCCGAGCGACATGGATCTGGCGCGCAAGTTTCTGGTCGTCACCGTGCCGTCGGCGGAGGCGTCGGTGGAGAAATACGCCAAGCTCGGCGTGCGGGACGCGGCGCTCTCCGAACGCTTCGGCGCGCTGATGGACGAGGTGGCGGAGGCGGCGCGGCGACAGAAAGCCGATCTCAAACGGGACGACGCCATGGCGCTTGAAGTGGAGATGGGCGTCCTTGCGGATCGTCTTCGCCAATCTTGAGCGTCGACCGCCTCCTTTTCGCCTGAGGGGCGCGGGCGAAGCGAGCCCAAGACGGCGCGCGCCGAGAGGATACGGGTTCTTGTCCGCAACTTAGACTAATTGCCCGATTAGAGCGTTGATTGCGCGGCGGCCATCGGTCCTTATGGGGTGGTGAGCGGCGTCGTGGACGCAAGCTGAAATGAGGGTGATCAATGGTCGAGGCGGGCAAGGGGCTTGAGGGCGCAGCGGGAGACGCGGTCTACCAAAAGGCGGAGGCGGCGGCCAAAGAAGTGGCCGAGGTCGCCGGCGCCGTGCTGCCGGAGATTAAGGGCGAGTTGATCGTCGTCGATCAGGCCGACGCCGCGGAGAAGGCGGAGATCGAGCGGCGCGCGGCGGAGATCGACATCGCCAACGCCCAATCGATCATCACCTTCGGCTCCAAGGCGCAGGAAGATCTGGTGGCGGTGTCGGACCAGATGCTCGAAGGCGTGCGCAACAAAGATGTGGGCCCCGCAGGCGAAAGCCTGCGCTTCATGGTGCTGACCATTCGCGGCTTTGAGGTGGACGCGCTGGATGACGGCCAAGGCGGCCTCTGGGAGTGGTTCACCTCCTTCTTCACCTCCGCCGCCGATTTCCAAGAACGCTTCACGGAGGTGAAAGCGCAGATCGACCGCATCACAGACGAGCTGCTGCAGCATGAAACGGTGCTGCTGAAGGACATCAAATCCCTCGACATGCTCTATGAGAAATCGCTCGAGTTTTATCATGAGCTGGCGCTCTACATCGCCGCCGGCGAGATGAAACTTGAGGAGCTCGACGCGACGGTGATCCCCGCCAAGGAGAAGGAAGCGGCCGACGCGCCCGAGGCGGATCAGATCCTCAAGGCGCAGGAATTGCGGGATCTGCGCCAGGCGCGCGATGATCTCGAGCGCCGCGTCCATGACCTGAAGCTCACGCGCCAGGTGACCATGCAGTCGCTCCCATCGATCCGCCTGGTCCAGGAGAACGACAAGACGCTCGTGGGCAAGATCAACTCCACCATCGTCAACACCGTGCCGCTCTGGCGGACGCAACTGGCCCAGGCCATCGCCATACAGAACGCCCGGGAGGCGGGTCAGGATGTGAAGGCGGCGAACGATCTAACCAACGATCTGCTGAAAAAGAACGCGGACACGCTGCGCACGGCGAATAAGGAGATCCGCGAGGAGATGGAGCGCGGCGTGGTCGATATGGACGCCCTCCAGCACAGCCATCAGCAATTGATCGCCACCATCGAAGAGAGCCTGGCCATCGCCGATGAGGGCAAGAAGCGGCGGGCCGAGGCCGAGGTGGAAATGCAGAAAATGGAGACGGAGCTTCGCGCCAAGCTGACGGCGGCGCGCAGCACCGGCACGGGAACCGGCGAGACCGTGGGCGGCAGCGTACCGAGCTGAGCCAGCCACCGCTGGCCGACACGGGGACAGGGGAAGTCAGGGGAAGGCAATGGGGAAAGTATGAGCCAACGGAGCGATAATCCGTCAGCAAGGGCGCCCCGGGATCGGGTCCGCAGCGCCAGCGCACCCAGGAGGAGACGCGTGCGGCGGATCGGGCCGTTCCCGGCTTTCCGCAAGGGCCTTCTCAGCCTAGGCGCGCTGGCCGCGCTGTTGATCGCGCCCGGATGCGCGACCCGGGACGACGCCGCCGCCTACCGGGAGTATTCGAATTTCATGACCGCCTCGGGCCGCTTCAGGCTGGAGGCCGCGCCCGCGGACGCGCCTTATGGACCCGCGGATTTGATCCGCAATTTTGAGAAAGTCGCCTTTGAGCCCGAGGCTCAGCTCGCCGCCTTCTACGCCCAGCGGCCTGGGCTACGGCGGCTTTCCAAATGGCGCGGCGGCTTCACCTACGCCGTGGTCGGCGACGGGGCGCGCACTTCCGATCTCGATGAGGTTGAGCGCATCATGGCGACGCTCACTCGGCGCACGGGGCTGCGTATTCGAGAGGATTATCGTCGTCCCGACCTCACTGTCTTCATGCTGACAGACCGCGCCCGCCGTTCCGTGGCCGCCACCGGCGAGGCGCAGGATTGGTATGATGGGTCCCTTTTTCGAGACTGGGTTGAGACCTTGAACCCGCCCTGCTTCGCGCTGTTCGACGCCAGCTCGCCCAATGGCGGGCTGATCCGTTCCGGCGCGGTGTTCATCAAAGCGGAGATAGAGCAGCCTTTGCGGGACGCCTGCTTGGTGGAGGAGCTGACGCAAAGCATGGGTCTGATCTTCGACCATGACGATGTGCGGCCCTCGATTTTCAACGATGACCAGGAGTTCATCGCCCTGACCCGACATGACGAGGCCCTGCTGGAGATCCTCTACGATCCTCGCCTCCAGGCGGGCATGACCCGCGCCCAGGCGGCGCCGATCGTGCGCCAGATTGTGGCGGAGAAAGGCGCGCGGCTGTCGACGGCCTCCGCGGGACCAGTGCGCTAACGCCGAGGACGCTTTGGAATGCGCCAAGGGGGCGGTCGGGGCGCCGCCCGCGCCCGGTGGACGAGGACCCGTCTATAAGATCAGTCCCATGCGCTGAAGCCCCGTGGGTCCCAGATCCGGCTTCTCTCGGGCGCACGAAAAGTCGAGCGCGGGTCCCCGCGCTTGGCGTCGCGATGGGAGACACGGAGGCGAAGAGCACGATGACCACGGCGCGCGCAGCACGACGGACACGGCGACGACCGCGCCTCCGACGGCTGGCCGCTGTCGCGGCGATAATGGCGCTGACGGGTTCCATGGGGCCGAGCCCCGCCCGCGCCGATCTTTTTGATCGCCTCGAGGCGGGCGGAGCGCTGATCATGGGTCACCGCACAGACGCGGCGCCCTTCGCTTTCATTAGAACCAATCGGCCGGTCGGCTTCAGCGTCGATCTCTGCGATCTCGTCGCCGCACAATTGCGCGCTCAGCTGCCGGAGTGGAGCGGCGAGGCGCGTTGGACGGCCGTCTCCGTGACAGAGCGCTTCGACGCCCTGGAAAGTGGTGGGATCGACATGCTCTGCGGCGCCACCAGCGTCACCGAAGAGCGCCGTCTGCGCGCGGCGTTCAGCCGGACGATCTTCATCACCGAAAGCGCCATCTTGGTGGATGCGGAGGCCTTTGAGGCGGAGGCCTGGGGCCAACGGATTGGCGTGCTCGGAGCGACGACTTCATTGAAGACCATCGACCAACTGCTCTCGGATGACGGCGGCGAGTTCACGGAACTGACCGCCTTCGCCACGCGGCCTGACGCGGTGGCCGCGCTCAAGCGCGGCGCGATCGACAGCTTGTTTGGCGACAAAGTGTTGCTTGAGGCGATCATCGGCGCATATCCCGAGCGCTACGTTCTCTCAGGCTCCGAGTTCGGTGAGGAGCGTTACGCGATCGCCTTTCGCCGTGATGAACCGCGCCTGGTCGCCGCGGCGGATGCGGCCTTATCAGCGGCGTTCCGGGCGGGCGAGATCGAGCGCTTGCACCAGCAATGGTTCGACGGCGCGCCGATGCGGGACGATTTGCGCGCAGCCTTCAAAACGGCGGACGCCCGTTGAGGTTTTCGACGGCTAAAAATTCATCTTTTTCAGGCGACAGAGCGTTATAAACTCGGAGTGATCACAGGGCCGGTTAGGCTCTGGCGCTCCCCGAACGGCTTCAGAGGACGCAGCCGCATGAGCTTTTTTGACAGCATCTTTGGCGAGTTCGTCGATGTGATCGACTGGACCGACGACACCGGCGACACGCTGGTGTGGCGGTTTGAGCGGCATCAGAACGCGATCAAGCATGGCGCGAAGCTCACGGTGCGGGAGGCGCAATCGGCGGTGTTCGTGCATGAGGGCCGAGTGGCCGACGTGTTCCAGCCCGGCATGTACAAGCTGCACACCAACAATTTGCCGATCCTCAGCACGCTTCAGCATTGGGACCACGGCTTTGAGAGCCCCTTCAAATCCGAGGTCTATTTCGTCTCTCGCCGTCGCTTTACGGACCTCAAATGGGGCACGCGCAATCCGGTGATGCTGCGGGACCCGGAGTTCGGGCCGATCCGGCTCCGCGCCTTCGGCACATACACGCTGCGGGTGACCGACCCAGGGCTGTTTTTGCGGGAGATCGTCGGCACCGATGGCGAATTCACCACACACGAAATCACCGATCAGCTGCGCAATGTGATCGTCTCACGCTTCACCCACGCGCTGGCCACCTCCCATGTGCCGGCGCTGGATCTCGCCGCTAATCTCGAGGATCTCTCGGCGTTCATCAAAAAACGCATCGAGCCGGATTTGGCCGCCTATGGCGTTGAGACGCCCATGCTGCTCATCGAGAACATCTCTCTGCCGCCCGAGGTGGAGAAGGCGCTCGACCGGCGCACCGCCATGGGCGTGGTGGGCGACCTGAAGAAATACGCGCAGTTCCAAGCGGCCGAGGCGCTGCGGGCGTCGGCGGACGGCGAGGGCGGCGGAGGCATGGCGCTTGGCGCGGGCATGGGCGCCGGGATGGCCATGGGGCATCAGATGGGCGGCATGTTCGGGCCTGGCGGCGACGCCGGCGCGCCCGCCAGCGCTCCCGTGGCTGCGCCGCCGCCTCTGCCGGGAGGCGCGCGGGCCCGCTGGCACGCAGCACTCGATGGCGCGGCGGCCGGCCCCTTCACCGACGCGGATCTTCGCGGACACGCCTCGGCCGGTCGGCTGACCGTCGAGACTCTGGTCTGGCGCGCAGGGCTCGGGGACTGGACCCCTGCCGGGGAGTTGCGCGAGCTGGCCGGCTTGTTCCAAAGCCCGCCGCCCCTGCCCGCCGGCTAAGCGCCGATGGCGGATGGCCGGCCCGATAAGCCTGAGCGAGGCGCATCGCCGGACGAGATCGCCGGAGAGCGGCGGTTTCCCTGCCCGCAATGCGGTGGCCGCCTCGCCTACGACCCCGCGCGGGACGCGCTCGCCTGCGGCCATTGCGGCCACGTCATGCCGCCGCTTGCCAGCGACGTCGACACCCCGCCCCTCGAAGAACTCGACTATTTCGCCTATGCTCGCGATCTCGGCGCCGCCATGGCCGACAGCGCGGTCGAGAACACCCATACGGTTCCTTGCGGCGGTTGCGGCGCGGAGGTGCGGTTCGAAGGGGTCGTCACCGCCAAAACCTGCCCGTTCTGCGACACGCCCCTCTCGGCGCCCAAAGCCGCGCAGCGCCGCTTCAGGCCCAGCGCTGTCGCGCCTTTTTTGATCTCCGAGCGGGAGGCGCGCGCAGCCTTGGCGCGCTGGCTCAAAGGCCGCTGGTTCGCGCCGGGCGATCTCGCCGGCGCAGCGCGCGCCGGTCGCCCGCTCTACGGGGTATATCTGCCATTTTGGACCTTCGACGCTGACACGCGCTCGGATTATGTCGGGCAGCGCGGCGATGTGCATCAGGTGATGCGCTGGGTGATGGTCACGCAGAACGGCGCGCGCCGACGCGTGCGCAAACCGGTGTCGGAGATCCGGTGGCGACCGGCGCGGGGCCGGGTTCGGCGCCATTTCGACGATGTGCTGGTGCTGGCGTCCAAGAGCCTGCCGGACCGTTTGAGCCGCGGGCTCTCCGGCGGCGCGTTTGACCTCGACGGCCTCGTGCCCTTCGCGCCTGACTACCTGGCGGGCTTCGGCGCCGAGGCCTACCGGGTCGATCTCCAAGAGGGATATTCGGCCGCGCAGGCGATCATGGCCCAGGCCATCCGCAGGGACGTCCGCTTCGACATCGGCGGCGATCGCCAGCGCATCCGCCGCATCGACACCACCCATGACGATGTGACGTTCAAACACGTCCTCCTACCGATCTGGATCGCCGCCTACCGCTACCGCGGCCGGGTCTATCGGTATGTTGTGAACGGGCGGACGGGCCGGGTGCTGGGCGAACGGCCGTGGTCTCCGATTAAGGTGGCGGTGAGCGCCGCCTTCGCGCTTGCGGCGCTGATCGCTCTGATTTGGATCGGCATGCTGTTCAGCAGTTTCTAACCACGCGCTCGACGGAGGCGGCGCTCTCTCGTCGGCGCCACAACGCAGGACGCATGACATCGCCTGCGCCAGCTCATAGCCTGCCCATTCGCGAACGGACGCGCGACGATCTTGGGCGGCGCCGATAATCGCGACACAGACAAACGATCAGGGAGGACGCCGGCCATGGCGGCGCAGAATCAGGCGGGGGGCGAGGACCGCATGCGAGCGATGGCGGCGGCTCTGGCGAAAGTGCTTGAGCATACCCTCGGCGCGGACGGCGTTGAGGTCTCCGGCCTCAGACGCTTGACCGGCGGCGCCAGCATGGAGACCTGGGCGTTTG
>JBCCTM010000089.1:0-10911 GCA_039198535.1 Pseudomonadota bacterium | reverse complement strand
GCTTCACCGCCTCCGGCGTGGCCTGCGGCAGCAGCAAGGGCAGGGCCCCCAATTCATGCTCCACCACGTTTTGAATGGTCGCCCCACCGACTTTGATTTTCATAGCGTCCTCCCCTGCGCCGGCGCGTGAGACGGCCGGCTTTCTCTCTGTGTCATGCAAAGGCGGCGCTGATGTCCGCAGTCTCGCTCAGCGCGAGGATCGTCTCCAACGTCCGAGCCGCCCGCGCCGCGCCGAGGCTCGGCGTCGCGTTCTGAAGAAACTTCGCCTCCACCTGCGCGCCGACGGCCTCGAGGTCGGCGAGCAAATCGCGGAGATCGATCTCCTTAGTGAGCTGATCGCCCGCCTTGGTCTCGATCGAGACCCGCGCCCCGAAGGGCTCGATCGGCGCTTCGATCACCTGCGTGAGCCGTCGCAGCGCGCGGATCCGCTCATCGGCCAGGATCGCGTCGGAGAAGGTCTCATCCGACGCCGTATCGAGCCCGGCTAAAGCCACGGCGGCGGCGTGGGTGAACGAGAACTTGCTCTCGAGCCCCGAGGTCGGCTCGCCGATGCTGGCGGTTTTGAGGGACAGGGCGGCGGCGGAGACCTCGAGGCGCTCGACGTCATCCGGGCCAATCCCATGCTCGGCGCGCAGGCGGCCGATCGCTTCGATCAGCGGGTGCAGCGCATGGCAGGCGGCGTGGAGCTTGAAGGCGTTGCCGAGGATCCAGAAGCGCTCCGGCCCGTCGACAGACCGCGCCGCCGCGTGGTGTCCGAGGAACAGGTCGAGATACCCTTTATCGGCCTCTAGCCCGGCCGCGTTCGCTGTGAAACCGCGGGCGGCCAGGCGCGCCGCGAGCACGCCATTGGACGCCGCGCGCCCGGCGTTGAAGGGCTTGGCCATGGTGCCGAAGGTCGATTTCAATCCCGCCGCTTGGGTGGCGGCGAGACCCATGGCGATCTCGGTTTGCGCGGGGGAAAGCGCCATCAATCTGCAGCACGCCGCCGTCGCCGCGAACACGCCGACGGTGCCGGTGGGGTGGAAGCCCTGCTCGTAATGCGCGTCTGTCACCAGGTGGGCGACCCGCGCGGCGGTCTCATAACCCGCCACCACGGCCGACAGCAGCGTCGGTCCATCCGCGCCGAGCGTCGGCGCGAGCGTGAGGGCCGAGCCGACGACCGACGCGCCCGCATGGGCGGCGCGGCCTGGAAAGAAGGTGTCGTCGAAATCGATGGCGTGGGCCGTCGCCCCTTGCAGCATCGCCCACTGCGCCAGATCGCGGCTCTGGCGCTTGGCCGGGAGGAACGCCTCCCCGGGCTGCGGCCCGTCGAACAGCTCTTCGGCGAGCATTTGCGACAGCGGCTCCGCCGCGCCGCGGATGACGCAGCCCAGATGGTCGATGACGCAGAGCTGCGCCATGCGTTGGACGTCATCCGGGCACGCGCCGCTGTCATAGGCGACGGCTTGGGCGGCGATCTGCGCGGTGAGTGCGGTCATGGCGTTGTCTCCAAATGGCGCTCTAAAAACGCGTCGACGGCGGCGTGAAAGGCGCCCGGCGCCTCGGCGTTCACCGAATGCCCGCAGGCGATGTCGACGATCTCAAGCTGGGGTGAGAGGCGCTCGGCTCGGGCTCTGGCGGGTTGGAACGCGCGCTCCCGCAGGCCGTTGACCAGCAGGGCGGGCGGGCGCAGCGCGGCCAGGCGCGATGGGACGCCGAGAGCGGGCGCGGTGACCCGCATCGCCTGCTCAATCGCATCCGGGTCGAGCCGCGCGCTGTCTCGCAGGAGCGCGTCCCGCGTCGCCGCCGAGACGTTTCGGATGTGCTTTGGGTGAAACGGCAGATCCGCCAACGCCGCCGCGCCGCGGGTTTTCAGCGAGGCCGCCAGCCCGTCGATCTGGTCGGCCGCGGGGCTTTCGGCCACGGAGCCGAACGCAGAGAGCGAATTGGTGGCGATCACCGCGGAGACGGCGTCGGGATGGGCGAGCGCGTAGTTCAAGGCGAGCGCCGCCCCAAGGCTGTGCCCGCAGACGACCCAGCGCGCGATCCCGAGGCGCTGGCGCGTCGTCTCGAACCACTCAATATAGCGCTCGGCGCGATAGGCGGCGTCATCCGATGGCGCGGGCGAGCGACCATGGCCGAGCAGTTCCAGCGAGACCAGTCGCCGCCTTCCGGCGGACAGAGCGCCGAGATTATCCGTCCAGATGGCGCGGCTCATCATGAAGCCGTGGATGAGCAGCATCGCCTCGGCCCCTGCGCCCGAAGGCGCGGCGTCCACATGGGGCGCGGCCGCCCCGTCGCCGAGGGAGAGCGGCGCGAACCCGTCTGCAAAGGCCACACTCATCCCGCGCCACCCCGCTTTGGCGTATCCTCGGCTTTTATCCGTTCATATCGAAACACACCTTGCGAATGGCGACGCAGTGTCATCACATGTGTGATCCTCGCTCAGTGTGGAGCGCCGCCCGTGTCCGATCGCAGCATCAAATCCGCGGAACGTACGCTGTTCCTGTTCGAGCTGTTCGCCGGCGCGCAGCAGCCGATGACCGTCTCTGAGATCTCGGCGCGGATGCAAATGCCGCAATCGAGCACATCCGTGTTGCTCAAGGCCCTGCTTCAGCTCGGATATCTCGAATACGACGCCGCGGCGCGCACTTATTTCCCCAGCCTGCGCATCGCGCTCCTCGGCACGTGGTTGCGTCGCCGTCGGGAGCGCAGCGGCCGCCTGCCGCCTCTCTTGTCGGCGTTGGCGCAATCCACCGGCGCCTCGGCGATGTTGGCCATGCGCAACGGCGTCGACGCGCAGTACATCATGGCGCAATTCGGCGACGATCCGCTGCGGCTGCATGTGGAGTCTGGCCTGCGCCGGCCGCTGGCCTGCTGCGCCACGGGCTGGGCGCTGCTGTCCCGCGAGAGCGACCGGGAGATCGGCAAGATCATCCGGCGCACCCAAGCCGAGGCGGCGCGTCCGTTGTGGCGGAAGACGGCGGCTCGGGCTGTGGAGGAGATCGCGCTGGTGCGCCGACGCGGCTACGCTCTCTCGCATGGGGAGACGACCCCCGGCGCCAGCGCGGTCGCCATGCTGCTGCCAAATATCGACGAGCATCACGCCTTCGCCGTGGCCGTGGGCGGGCCGATCGCGCGCATTGAGGAGCGGCTCGACCGCATCCTTGAAGCGCTGGAACGGCTGAAGCGGGACTTCGCGAAAGGCTCAGCGCTGCTCTTCTCCGAGACGCTGGAGGCCGCTCGCCTCTCCGCCGACGACGCGCATCTCGATGCGGCCGAGGCGGAGGCGTATCTCAAGACCTTTCAGTCGCAGTAGCCGCCCGGCGCGCGCGTCACCGCTCTTTGCTTTTGCCCAGCATCGCGTCGGAGATGATGCGTTGTTGGATCTCGGAGCTGCCCTCGAAAATCTTGGTCAACCGCGCGTCCCGCCAGTAGCGCTCGACGGCGTGCAGCGTCGTGTAACCGGCCCCGCCCATGATCTGCAGCGCTTCGGAGGTGACGCGCTCGGACATCTCAGCGGCGAAGTACTTCACCATCGCCGCCTCCTTGTCGCAGCGGCGGCCGCTGTCGATCTCGGTGCAGACGAAGTACATCAGCTGTCGCGCCGCCTCGATCTCGGTGGCCATGGTGGCGAGCTTGAAGCGGATGGCTTGGAAGTCGGCGATGGGGCGGCCGAATTGCTCGCGCTCCTTGGCGTAGGCCATGGCGTCCTCCAGAGCGCCTTGCGCAAGGCCGATGGACCGGGCGGCGGTGTGGGCGCGGGCCCCCTCCAGCACCGAGGCGACCGATTTGAACGCCTTGCCTTCGCTTTCGCCCACGGGCGGCGCCGGCGTGCGCGCGCCATCGAAGGCCAGTTCATAGGTCTTCCAGCCATGATAGCCGATCTTCGGGATCGGCGAGCCGGCCACGCCCGGCGGGAAGGCGCCGCGGGGCTTCTCGAAGAACACCGAGGTGAGACCGGCCCAGCGGGGCTTCGACGGGTCGTCATCGGTCCGACAGATCACCTGCAGAAAGTCGGCGCGGTCGGCGAAGGTGCACCAGTATTTCGAGCCGGTGACGACCCACTCGTCGCCGTCCCGAACCGCGCGGCAGGCCACTGAGGCGACGTCCGACCCTACGCTGGGCTCAGACATGGAGAACGCGCCGAGATACTGGCCCTTGGCCATGAGGCGCACGCGCTCCTCCCGCGTCGCGGCGTCCCGGCCGGGCACGGAGGCGTAGAAGGTGTTGCCGCGGGCGATGATCGAGCCGACGCTCATCCACGCCCGGCTCAACTCCTCCGCCACGAGGCAGTATTCGAAATAGCCGAGGCCAAGGCCGCCCAATTCCTCTGGGATCAAGATCCCGAAGAAGCCGAGCTCGCCCATTTTGTCGATGAGATCCTGCGGGATCTCGCCTTGCACCGGATCGAGCGCATTGGCGACCGGCAGCACCTCCTTATGGGCGAAGTCGCGGGCCATCTGCTGCATCATCCGGCGCTCTTCGGTCATATAGCCCGCCCCGGCGGTCGGCGCGCTCATCAGGTCGTCCATCATTCTCACATCCCACGGTTCAGGGTGGCGGCGCGCTCAAGCGGCCGGGTTGGGTCAAAGGCCGATCAGATCGGCGCGATCCACGGTGTTCTGGAACAAGCGGGCGGAGGCGGCGTCGACCATCACCCCCTTATGGCCGACGGAGCCGACGCCCTCCGCCTCCGCGTTGCGGTAGACGGCGATGATCTCCCGGGCGAAATCGACCTCCGCTTGGGATGGAGAGAACACCTCCGTCGCCGGTTGGATCTGCGCGGGGTGGATCGCCCATTTGCCAACCATGCCGAGCGTGGCGGCGCGCCGGCACTCCTCGCGGTAGCCCGCCTCATCCTTGAAGTCGGCGAAGGGGCCGTCCACCGGGTCGATCCCCGCGGCGCGGGCGGCGATGGTCAGCTGATAGCGCGGGTAGTGAAACACGTCGCCAGGATAACCGCTGGCGCCGCCGATATTGGCGATCAGAATGCCCTGGCTGGCGGCGTAGTCGCCCATGCCGAAGATCATCGCTTCGAGCCGCGCGCAGGAATGGGCGATCTCCCACACATTGTGGATCGCCTCGACCTCTTCGATCAGCACCTCGAGACCGATGCGCTTCGGCAGTTTGAGCTTTTGCTCAAGTTGGGTGAGCAGCGTGTCGGCGAACAGCACGTCCGACGCCGTCCGCGGCTTCGTCAACATGATGGTGTCGAGGTTCTCCCCGGCCCCCTCCACCACGGTGATGATGTCCTCGAAACACCATTCCGTCGTCACGTCGTTCACGCGGACGCAGCGGACGGTTTTTCCCCAATCGAGCCCGTTCAACGCCTCGACGATGGTCGCGCGCGCCCCGGGCTTGGCGGACGGCGCCACCGCGTCTTCCAGGTCGAGGAACACATGATCGACGCCAAGCCCGGCCGCTTTGGCCAGCATCTTTTCGCTGACGCCGGGCACCGCCAGCTGCGAGCGGCGGAGCCGTAAGGGTCTGTCTTTGTTTTTCATCTTCACTCCTTCGCCTGTCCCGCTCACGCCGCGGTCGCGCGCAGCGCTTGGATCTCCGCCTCGGGGACGCCCGCCTCGCGCAACAACTGCTCGGTGTGCTCGCCGAGATGCGGACCGCGCGTCGCCACACGTCCCGGCGTCTCCGTCATCTTCACAGGGACGCCGGCGACCTGGACCGGCGCCGCGGAGCCCGGCTGATCGATCTCCGCGAGCATCTCTCGGGCGGCGAAATGCGGATCGGCGGCGATTTCATCCATGCGCATGACCGGCCCAAACGGGATCACGCCGCCCAGCCGCGCGTGCAGCTCCGCCTTGGTGAAACGCCGCGTGGCGGCCGACAGCAGCTCCAGCAAGTCGGCGCGGTGTGCGCCACGGTCCGCCATGGAGCCGAACCGCGGGTCGTCTTTCAACTCCGGCGCGTCGATCAACGCGCACAGCTGGGCGAACATGGGCTGCTGCGGCGCGGCGATGGTCACAAAGCCGTCTCGCGCGGGGAACATGCCGAACGGACACATGAACGGATGCCCGTCGCCTTCAGGTTCGGCTACGACGCCCTGGATTGAATGCTGGTAGACCATGCGCTCACAGACGGAGAGCACGCTGTCGACCATGCCCACATCGATGAACTGGCCGAGGCCTGTCCGCCGCGCATGGTGCACGCCGGCCAAAACGCCGAAGGCCAGCATGACGCCCGGGATAATGTCGCCCACGCCCGGCCCGATCTTGGTGGGCCGTCCGCCTTTGTCGCCGGTGATCCCCATGATCCCGCCCATGGCCTGGGCCACCACGTCAAAGGCCGGCCAATCCGCATAGGGCGAGCGGCCCGTCCTCGGGTCGCCAAACCCGCGGAGCGCGACGTAGACGAGCTTGGGGTTGACGTCCCGCAGCGTCTCATAGCCGAGCCCGAGCTTCTCCATGACGCCGACGCGAAAATTCTCCGTCACCGCGTCCGCGCTTTCGACCAGGCGCAGGAAAGCGGCGCGGCCGGCCTCGGTCTTCAGGTCGAGGACCACCGATTTCTTGTTGCGATTGACGCTCTGGAAATAGCCGCCATGGGTCCGCGTCTGATCCTCGGCGGGGAAAGGGCCGCCGGCGCGGGTCATGTCGCCCTTGGGGCTCTCGATCTTGATCACCTCGGCCCCGTGATCGGCCAACATCATCGTGCCGAACGGGCCCGCCAGCATCTGCGTCAGGTCGAGAATGCGAATGTCGGACAGCGCGCCGAAAGCCATGGCGATGATCCTCCTAGCGAGCGGCCCAGTGCGAGCGGCGCTTGATCAGCGCCGTGCGCTGCAGCTCCGCAACCAACTGGTCCTTCTGATTGATCCCCCAATGCTGGAACACGATGATCCCCGCGTCCGCGCGGTCGCTGTCGCGTTTCTCCAGCACGCGGCTATAGGCGTAGAGCGTGTCTCCATGGACCACCGGGCGCTTGAGCTTGATCTGATCGAGGCCGAGCTCGGCCAGCGCATTCTCCACGGTGTCTTGCGATGAGAGCCCCAGCACCAAAGAGAAATTCACGCCGCCATAGGAGATCACGCCGCCGAGCCCCATGCCGAGCGGAGACGACGTCATCAGATGCTCGTTGTAATGGCCCTGGGCGGTGTTCATCACCATTGTGGTGATGTTCACGTTTTCCAAATTGGTGACCGTCTTTCCCCGCGCATGGCGGATGGTCTGCCCTTCTTCGAAATCCTCGAAGAAATTGTCGCCGCTGGTGAGCCGGCTCAGCGGTCCTAAAGCGGCGGTCAAATCGCGCCCTCCCGGATCATGCGCGCGACGGCGAAGTTCGAGAGGTTCGAGCGCTTGAAGGAAATCACTGTCTCGCCGCGCTGGTTCGCGCCCTCGCTGCGCCAGGTGATGATCCCTTTCCCCTGGTCCTTCTCCGATAGCCGCTTCTCCAACGCCACTGACCGCGCGGTCAGCGTGTCGCCGGGATAGACGGGCTGGTGATAGTGGAGCTCGAAGACGCCGAGGAACGGCCCGGCGATCCCTTCGGAGCAATCCTCCACCGTCAGCCCCAGCACTGTGTTGAACACGAGATGCGGGCAGACGACGAGGTCGGGATGGCCATGCGCCTTGGCGTACTCCCGATTGAAATAGAGCGGATTGTAGCTGAGCGTCAGATGGGCGAATTGGATCGCGTCCGCCTCGGTGAGGGTGCGGCCCCAATGGTGGTCGATCTCCTGACCCACCTCAAACTCGTCATACAGGCGGCCCCGCGGGCGGAGCGTCGCCGAGGCTTTGATTTCCGCCACATCGCTCATGCCAGGCCTCTCTTTCCGATCGGGTAAGCGCGCATTTCGGTTGCTTCCATCTTGGGGCGGCGGGCGACGCGTCGGGTCAGCGGCGCGCGTCCTCTGCGATCATTGCGGCCGCTTTCGCGCCGATCATGATGGCCGGGGCGTTGGTGTTGCCGGAGACGATGCTGGGCATGACCGACGCGTCGGCCACCCGCAGCCCGCCGACGCCCCGCACGCGCAGCCGCGGGTCCAGCACCGCTCGGTCGTCGCCGCCCATCATGCAGGTGCCGACGGGGTGGTACATCGTGTTGCCGCTGCTGCGGATATAGTCTTCCAGCTGCGCATCATCGGCGATGTCGATCTCATCATTCGGCGCCAGCCGTTTCACCAGGATGTCGTTGATCTTCGGCGTGGCGTAGATCCGGTCGACCAGGCGCAGCGCCGTCATGATCGCCTGCAGATCGTCGGGATGATCGAGGTAATTGGCGTGGATCGCCGGCGCGTCTTCGGGCCGGGTGGATTTCAGCGCCACCCGACCGCGCGATTTGGGTCGGAGATAGGAGACCGAGGCGGACCAACCGGGAAAGCTGTGCCGCCCTGGCGTCCCTGAGACGAAGGCCTCATCGCTGAAGGCCCGGAAGCCGATCTGCGTGTCCGGCGTCTCTGCGCCCGGCAAGCTCTTGCAGAAGATGTAGCCGCTGGAGGAGCCGGTGGTCAGCAAGCCTTTGCCGCTCAGATAGTAGCGGAGCACATGGGGCAGCAGGCGGACGCCGGAGATTTCGCTGTTGAAACTGAAGCCGTCTTGGACCTCATGCACCCAGTGCACATACATGTGGTCCTGCAGGTTCTCGCCGACCATCGGGCTGTCGACAATCGTTCCAATCCCCTGATCGGCCAGGCGGTTCGCCGGGCCGATCCCCGAGAGCATCAAGGTCTGGGGAGAGTTTATCGCGCCGCCGCAGAGGATCACTTCACGCCGCGCCGAGACGGTGGTCGGCGCGCCTCCGCGCTTCAGCGCGACCCCTGTCGCCCGTCCGTTCTCGATGATGATCCGCTCGACCATGGCTTCGGTCCACACGTCGAGATTAGCGCGCCCTTGCGCGGGCTTTAGGAACGCCGAGGCCGTCGTGTGCCGCCGCCCTTGGCGACTGATGGTGTGGTCGATCCAGCCCACGCCCTCTTGGGTGGGTCCGTTGAAATCGTCGTTGAACGGCAGCCCGGCTTCGCGCCCGCCATCGATGAAGGCCTGCGTCGCCCAGTGGATCGTGGTTCCCTTGGGTTGGCGTCGTTTGGTGTTGGTCACCTGAACGCCGTCGCCGGCCCCGTGGATCGCGCTTTCGCCGCGCCAGTGATCTTCGGTCTCCCGGAAATAGGGGAGGACGTCTTCCCAACTCCACCCCTGGCAGCCCATTTGGGTCCACAGCGCGAAGTCTTCGGGCTGGCCGCGCATATAGGCCATGCCGTTCACGGCGCTGGTGCCGCCCAAAGTCTTGCCGCGGGGCCAGAAGATTTGGCGACCCTTGAGCCCGGGCTCGGGCTCCGTGAAATAGGGCCAGGTGACGGCCGGGTCCGTCATCACCCGCGTCACGCCGGCGGGGATGTGGATCCACATATTCTTGTCCGCCGGCCCCGCCTCCAGCACCAGCACCGTGACGCTGGGATCTGCCGACAGCCGATTGGCGACGACGCATCCCGCTGACCCGGCGCCAACGACGATGTAGTCAAAAGCGACGTTGTCTCCCCCCACCGACACTGGCCCCGCTCCTCTCATTTCGCGTGTTGGCGGTACTGTCGATCAGGCCCAGGCGCTCAGCAACGCGGCGGCCCGCTCCATCACATTTGTGATGCCGGCGCCGGGCGCGCGGCGCAAACCTCTGATCGATTGGGTGGGCCGGCCCCAACGTCTGAGATCGGTGAATAAAGGGGGAGGCCGAATAAGGGGCGACGGTCCACCGTCGAAGACATGCGCGTCGCGCCGGCCGTTGGTGCGCCTAGTCAGAAAGAGATCGAACTCTGAGGCTCCCGACGTTTGCAAGCGAACGCCTGCCGTCTTGCAATGTTTGGCGACATCGTCCGGCACTTGCGTCGCGAAATGCCGATGGTGCGCCTGGCCAGAGAAAGTTCGAACTCGGGGGCTCTCGACGTTTGCAAGCAAACGCCTGCCGCCCTGCGCTTTTCGGATACATCTTCCGGCGTTTCGCTGCGCGAAAAGCCTTTGGTGCCCAGGAGAAGACTCGAACTTCCACTCCCTTGCGGGAACTGGCACCTGAAGCCAGCGCGTCTACCAATTCCGCCACCTGGGCATGGGGCGTATGCGGCCGGTTCCGAAGGGGGCGCGGGCGCGAGGGGCGGTAATGGGTAGAGCGGCGGCTGATGTCAACAGGGGCGGCCGTCTCGCGCCTCCGCCGATACGCCGAACCCCCTCTTAGCTTGCCCGGCGGCGGGGCGGGTCTAGCTCAGCTCCAAACAAGACGATGCAACCGTTTTGGAGGTGAAAAGCATGCGGGTGGTCACCCTGGTGGGCGGGACAGGCTTTGTCGGGCGCTACACGGCGCAGGCCTTTGTCGCCGCGGGGTGGCGTGTCCGCGTCGCGTCGCGCACGCCTGAGGCGATCCTGGAGCTCGGCGATCGCGAGGGAGAAGACGCTCTCGTGAAGGTGGAGCCCATGGCGGCCGATATCCGCACAGGTGAAGGCCTGGACGCCGCGGTCGCCGGCGCGGATGCGGTCGTCAACCTCGTGGGCATCCTGGCGCCCGGCGGCGGGCAGACCTTTGACGGCGTTCAGGCCAAGGGCTCGCGCCGCGTCGCCGAAGCCGCCAAGGGCGCGGGCGTTCCCCGTTTCATCCAAGTCTCCGCCATCGGCGCCGACGCCGACAGCCCGGCCCGCTATGCGCAGACCAAGGCGGCGGGCGAGGCGGCGGTGCTGGAGAGCTATCCGGGCGCGGCGATCCTGAGGCCCTCCATCGTGTTCGGCCCGGAGGACCAATTCTTCAACCGCTTCGCCGGGATGGCGCAGATCTCGCCGATGATCCCGGTGGTGGGCGCTGAGACGAAATTCCAGCCCATCTATGTGCGCGACGTCGCCAAAGCCGTGGTGGCGGCGGCGGAGGGCGACGCGGCCGGCGTCCTGGAGTTGGGCGGGCCCAAGACCTACAGTTTCGCCGAGTTGATGACCCTGATGC
>JBCCTM010000088.1:0-11060 GCA_039198535.1 Pseudomonadota bacterium | reverse complement strand
GGAGCGCGCCTTTAACGCTCTGGCGGAGCTGGAGAAAGGGCGGGAGAGCTTGCCCGCCTTCGCGCCCGCCCTCCGCGCATTGGCCGACGCGCCGGAGACCGTGCGCGCCGCGCTCCGCCGCATCGAAGCGCCGGTGGACCAAATTGAGGCGGCGGTGATCGACCGCGCGGTTGAGCGGGCACTCGCGGTGCGTCCCGCCGCGCGGGAGAGCAGCGGCCCCGGCCTAGAGGCGCAGGGCAAGACCATGGGCGCGGCGCTGGACAGGCTGCGCCAGGCCAACGCCGAGGCGCTGCTCGACGGCGCGCGCCGGCGCTTTGTGGAGCATGTGAGCCTCACCACCCGCCTGGAGCTGGAGCTCGATCAAGAGCGGCAAGCGGAGCGTCGCCGCTTCGTGGCCGCGCGCCAGGAGCTCGAGCGCGAACTCGCCAAGAGCCAGCGCTTCCGCTCTATCCGCGAGCTGATGGCCAGCAACGCCGGCCTGCTGATCCGGGACCTCAAGCCGATCTGGCTGATGAGCCCGCTCTCCGTGGCCGACATCTTGCCGTTGGAGCCGGATCTGTTCGACGTGGCGATCTTCGATGAGGCCAGCCAAGTGCCCCTGGAAGAGGCCGCGCCGACGCTGTTCCGCGCACCGCAAGCCATCGTGGTCGGCGATGAAAAGCAATTGCCGCCCACCAATTTCTTCGGCGGCGGCGCGGAAGAGAGCGACGGCTTTGATGAGAGCGCCGGCGATGATGACGGGCCGGTGTTGGACCTGGACGCGGACAGCTTCCTCGGGCAAGCCGCGCGCACACTGCCGTCGACGCTGCTGGGCTGGCATTATCGAAGCCGGTCCGAGGAGCTGATCGCCTTCTCCAACGCGCTGTTCTACGGCGGCCGACTGATCTCGATCCCGTCCGCGCGGGAGCTGCAGGGCCGGGAGCCCATCGTGGCGGCGGGCGCGGAAGAGGGCGAACGGCTCTGGCCAGAGATCCTGAACCGCCCCGTGAGCTGGCACCGCACGCCCTTCGGCGTCTATGAGCGGCAGCGCAATCTTGGCGAGGCCGCTTACGTGGCGGAGATGGTCCGCGGGCTGCTGAAATCGAAGACGGACAAGACCATCGGCGTCGTGGCGTTCTCAGAAGCGCAGCAGACCGAGATCGAGCGCGCGCTGGACCGCCTGGCGAAGGCGGACGCCAGCTTCCGCAACCTCTATGAGGCGGCGCTGGAGCGTGAGGAGGACGGCCAGTTTGTGGGCCTGTTCGTCAAGAACCTTGAGAATGTTCAAGGCGATGAGCGCGATATCATTATCGTGTCGGTCTGCTACGCGCCGGACACCGCCGGGCGCATGCGCATGAATTTCGGGCCGATTAATCGGGCTGGGGGCGAGAAGCGTCTGAATGTGATCTTCAGCCGCGCCAAGGATCATCTGGCGTTGGTCTCCACGATCTCGGCGGAGGCGATCACCAATGATTACAACACCGGCGCGCTCTGTCTGAAGACGTATATCCGCTATGCGGAAGCGGTCAGTTGCGGCGACCGCGCGGGGATGGAGCGCGCGCTGGCGCAGGTGGCTCCCCAGGGTCTCGCCACCGCCGACCGTCCGGTGAACCCTCTAGCCGAGCGGATCGCCCAGGCGCTTCGCGAGCGGGGGTGGACGGTGGAGACGGCGCTCGGCCAATCCGCCTTCGTCTGCGACCTGGCGATCCGCCCCAGCGGCGCCGAGGCGGACGCGCCGCCATTGGCGGTGCTGATCGACGGGTCGAGCCACTACGCCGCTAAGGATCTGTTGGAGCGCCATGTGGTGAAGCCCCAAGTGCTCGCGGGCTTCGGCTGGCGCGTGATGACCGTCCTCGCCATGGATTGGCGGCGCGATCCGAATAGGGTGATCGCGCGGATTGAGGCGGCGTGTTCAGGGGCCACGCCCTAGAGCTGACGCGCCTCTTCCCGCGCATCGGTGACGTGACGGAGCGGGTGGCGATGGTCGGGTTGCCATGTTGAGCGGTCGGGTACGGTGAGCCGCGCTTCCGATGAAGCCGGCGGCGGCGCGGTGGTTGAGCGGTTTGCGCCCTCCCCGAACGGGCATCTGCATCTCGGCCATGGCTATTCCGCCCTGCTGGCGTTCGACGCGGCCAAGGCGGCCGGCGGCCGGTTCCTGTTGCGCTGGGAGGACATCGACACCGCGCGCAGTCGCGCCGCCTTTGAGGCCGCTATTGCGGAAGATCTGCGCTGGCTCGGTGTGGCGTGGCCCACGCCAGCGCTGCGCCAGTCGGAGCGCTTTCCCGTCTACGCCCAGGCGTTGAACGGGCTCCGCGCCCGGGGCTTGCTCTATCCCTGCACATGCACACGAAGGGACATTGATCTGGCCCTTTCGGCCCCGCAGGAAGGGGACGGGCGCGCCGCCGGCGCGCGGGATCCGGCGCGGGTTGGTCCAGATGGGCCGGCTTACCCGGGCACATGCCGCCCGCCTGTCGACGCGCCCGCAGCCAACGCCACCGATGGCGCCGCGGCGCAGACCGCCTGGCGGCTCGATATGCGCCGCGCGGTGGCCGCACTCGGCGGGGCTGAAGCGGTTGGCCAGCTGCGTTGGCGCGAAGTCGGAGAAGGCGACGATCACACGGGGGGCGCCACGCCGGGCTTGCACGCCCTCGACGCCGACTACCTGATTGACATCTGCGGCGACGTGGTGCTGTCGCGGAAGGAGTTCCCGGCCAGCTACCACCTTGCCGTTGTGCTGGACGACGCCGCGCAGGGCGTCACCCATGTCACCCGCGGCGCCGATCTGGCGGCGGCCACGGCGATCCACCGCCTCTTGCAGGCGTTGCTTGGCGCGCCGACGCCGATTTATCGGCATCATCGGTTGATCCGAACGCCTGAGGGCAAACGATTGGCGAAGCGGGATCGCGACGCCGGCCTACGCGAGTTGAGGGCCGCGGGCGTCACGCCCGCGGAAATCCGCCGTCGGTTGGGTTTGCCCAGGGAGGTCGCTTAATTCGCTGGGTGGTTCACGCCCCGTCTACGACGCTGAAGCCTTCGAACTTCGGGTGGCCGAGATACATCATTTTGTTGTCGCCCGCGCCCTTATGCGCCGCGCGGAAATGCTCCGAGCGGGTCCAGGCGATGAAGGCGTCATAGGTCTCCCAGATGGTGTGGGAGGCATAGAGGACGTGGTCCTCCTCTTCGGGCCCTTTCAGCAGCTTGAAATCTACGAAGCCGTCGACCTGCTCCAGCTTACTGTCCCGAGACTTCCAGACATTCTCGAAGGACTCTTCCGACCCCTTCGCCACCTGGAACCGGTTCATGGCGATGTACATCGCATCCTCTCCCTTATGAGGCGCGCCGCTCAGCGAATGCGTCGCCGGGCGCGGGCGCTCCGTCTTCTGTCTCAAGGGCTGCGTCCGCCGGATCGTCCGCCGAGAACACCGGCTGAATGCGGGGACGGCCCTGCGCATCGTACCCAACTGAAATTTCGACGCCATAGAGAGCGGTGAGCCGCTCTTCGGTCAAGGCGTCGCGGGGCGCGCCCATTGTCTCAAGCCGGCCCTTGGCCAACAGCGCGATCCGGTCCGCAAAAGCGGCGGCGAGGGTGAGATCATGGAGCACTGCGATGACGGCCGCGCCTTCGCCGGCGATCCGTCGCGCCGCCCGCATCACGGAGGCTTGGTGGGCCAGGTCCAAGCTCGCCGTCGGCTCGTCGAGCAGCAACACGCCGCCGCCCCCCTCCGCGCGCCCCGCGGCCAATTGCACCAAAGCGCGGGCGAAATGCGCGCGGTGTCGTTCGCCGCCCGAGAGGCTCCGGGTCACGCGGTCCCGCAGATGGGCGACGCCGGCCCGCTCCAGCGCGAGCGCGATGGCCGCTTCATCGTCAAACTCGGTCTCAGGGCGCGCTGGGGCGGCGCCGAGCGCGGCGAGTTCGCCGACGGTGAAGTCGATCATGGTCGCGGGATGCTGCTCAAGCACGGCGCGGCGGCGCGCCAGATCCATGGGGCTGAAGACGCCGATGGGCGCGCCGCCCAGGCGCACGACGCCCCGATCCGGCGCGCGTTCGCCGGCAAGGAGCGCCAACAGGGTGGACTTGCCGGCCCCGTTTGGACCGCACAGCGCGAGGACTTCACCGGCAGGGGCGCTGAGGGTGACATCGTCGAGGATGCGGCTGCCGCCGAGGCTGACGCCGACGCGCTCGGCCTCAAGCATGGCGCGCGCTCCGGAACGAGGGGCGGATCAGCAGATAGAGAAAGAACGGGCCGCCGATCAGGCTGGTGGCGAGGCCGATGGGCGGCTCGGCGGGAGGCACGATGGTGCGGACCGCGAGATCCGCCGCCAGGATCAGCGCCGCGCCCATCAGGGCGGAGGCCGGCAAGGCGTAGACATGGTTGGGCCCGACCAACAGCCTGGCCATATGCGGCGCGACCAGGCCGATGAAGCCGATCGGGCCGGCCACCGCGACACCCGCCGCCACCGCCAGCGCGCCGAAGCCGCCGAGGATCAGCTTCTCCCGCGCCACATCGACGCCGGAGCAAAAGGCGGCGCGCTCGCCGAGCTGCAGGAGGTCAAGCGCGCGGGCCCGCCGAATGATGGCCGCCGCCGCTATCCCGATCAGCGTGACCGCGACGATGATGCTCGGCCAATCCGCGCCGCCGAGCCCGCCGAGGCTCCAGAAGGTGAGATCCCGCAGCTGTTGGTCGTCGCTGATATAGGCCAAGGCCGCCACGCCCGCCGCGGCGATCGCTTGAATGGCGACGCCCGCCAACAGCAGCGTCGCGACGGACGCGCCTTGTCCCGTGTGATCCCGCGCCACGCCCGCCACTTGGAACACCAACACGGTCACGAGCGCTGCGCCGAGGAAGGCCATGACCGGCACGGCGTAGGGCTTGAAGGCGTCGGGCGCCTCGGCGAACAGGACGCCGCCCAGCACGATCGCCGTGACGGCGCCAACGGTGGCTCCCGCAGTGACGCCGATCAGTCCGGGGTCGGCCAGCGGGTTGCGAAAGAGGCCCTGCATGGCGCAGCCCGCCAAGGCCAAGCCTGCGCCGACAAAGGCGCCCAGCAGCATTCGGGGCAGGCGGACATGGAGGAAGATGGCGCTGGCGGCGCGGTCAGACGGATCGGCTCCAGTGATCGCCTCGACGCTCGCGGTCCAGAGCTGAGAAAGGCTGAGGGGCGCCGCACCGTAGAGCGCGCCGATCACCGCGAAGGCGAAGGCGATTAGACCGATCAGGAGGATCATGGAGGCCCGCCGCGCGCGAAGCCCGGCCGCCACGCCGACCGGTTGCGGCATCCGGCCGACGAGCGCGTCCCGGCCAGCGGCGAAGGTCGCCCAGCCTCGGTCCGCCGTCCGCCGCAGCCAGCCGGTTGTCCGCGCGCCGGGCTCCATCAGGCGTCCTCGCCCTCCTTCAGCGCCGTCGCCAGCGCTTTGACCGCCTCGGGCGTGCGTGGGCCGAAGCCGAGTAGGAGCAGGCTGTCGATCACGACGATCCGTTTCGCTCGCCCGGCGGGTGTCGCGGCGAGCTCAGGACGGTCCAGCAGGGTTTCGGCTCCGCCCATGGCCACCGCGGCGTGCGACGGCACCAGCAGCACGTCCGGTTGCGCGGCCAGCGCGGCTTCGGCGGAGATCGGCTTGAACCCGTCGATCCCCGTGAGCGCATTCCGGCCGCCTGAGAGATTGATAATGGCCTCGGCGCTGGTGCCGTCCCCGGCGGACATCAGCCCGCTCCGGCCGGACGTCATGAGAAACAACACCTTCGGGCCGTCTTCGCGGGCCGCCTCGGCGATCGCTTGCTCTAGGCGCGCTTCAACATCGGCCACCAGCGCTTCGGCCTCTTCCTCCAGGCCGAGCGCCTCGCCGACGAAGCGGATCTTCTTGGATACGACGGAAAGCGTGCGGTCATCGGGACCGATGCGCACGTCCACGCCCGCCTGCTCGAGGCGATCCAGCGTCGCCTCGGGACCCGAGCCCGCCGCCGCCAGCACCAGATCCGGCGCCATGGACAGCAAGCCTTCCGGCGCAAGGCGGCGCATGTAACCAACCTTGGGCAAATCGCCCACGGCGGGCGGATAGCTGGATGTGGTGTCCACGGCGATGATGCGGTCGCCTGCGCCAAGCGCGAAGGCGATCTCCGTGAGGTCTCCGCCGGCGATAACGACGCGGCTCGTCTCTTCGGCGACGGCGGGATTGGGCCCGACGGGAAAGGCGGCCGTGCTGAAGGCCAAAACAGCGGCCGCGACCAGCGCGCGCACTTCCGTCGCGAGGCGGGGGCCAGGACACTGGATGCGGGGATTTCGGGCGCTCAGATTTTGGGCGCTTAAGGGGCCCTTGTCTTCAATGCTTGTCATTCGCTCCTCACCCCTGTTTTGCCGCCCCGCGCGCGAGGCGCGGTCTCCCTGCCGGGCTCAAGCGCTCCGCGTCTTTATGTGCGACAATTCGGATCATGACTAGGTTCGCCCGGCGAAGCTCCAACCGCGTCCCGACCCGCCGTCTCGCCGTTACGGACAAACGAGCGGCGCCGCTTCGATGGAGGGCCGGTCGCATACCTGACTAATTCAGTCAACCATTCCGCCGCAACCGTCCGCCGTGCTAACGCAGCTGGAAATCGACGGGGATCACAAACACGCTGCTCGGCCGATCGACGCCGCTCGGGGCGGCGGGAAACGGGGCCGCTCTTTGGGTGGCGTCCAGCGCCGCTTTGTCGAGCCGCGGCGACCCTGAACTGCGCTGAATGGAAACGTTCATGAGGCGCCCGTCGCGCGCGACCTGCACGCGAAGCCGCACGGTTCCTTGTTCATCCCGCCGTCGTGACGCGCTGGGGTAGCGACGCTTGCGCTCGATCCGCGCTCTGATTTGCCCGCCCCAGCGGCGGAGGAGGTCGGGCGCATTGGCGCCGGAGCCGCTGGTGTCGCGAAGGCCGGCTCCGCTTCCGCTGGTGGCCGAGGACGCCGGCCCTGTGGCGCCGACGGGCCGATTGTCGCCGCCCGCGCCCTGCGGCGCGCTCCGCTCAGCGTCGGCGCGCCGAGTCTCTCGCCGGGTCTCAGGCCGGGTCGCCTCGCGCCGGGGCCTCGGCTTCGTCTCGGCTTTCGGCTTAGGTTTCGGTTTGGGCTTAGGTTTCGGCTTGGGTTTGGGCTTGGGCTCTGCTTTCGGTTTCGGCGTCTCCTCCGCCTTTTTCTCCACCTTAGGCTCGGGCGGCGGCTCATCCGTGTCCCGGGACATGAAGCCCGGCAGGTCGAGTTGCGGCGCGGGCGTCGGCGCCATCACGGCCTTGACGACCGGGGGGCTTTTCCATCTCTCGACCATGTCCGCCACGTGAGCGGAGGGGTCCATGGAGCCCGCCGCTCCGGTGCCGCCCTGGACGGTGACGCCGCCCTCCGCATCCCGGTTCGCCACCAACAGAAACGCGCCATGCAGCGCCAAAGCGAGGATCGCGACCGCCGGGATTTCGAAGCGTCTCAGCATGGCGCGCCGCCATCGGCCAGAGCCGCGCCCGGAGCGCATGGCGCGCCACCGGCGCCTGATCCGCGAAGGGTGGTCAGCGCCACATTTCTCACACCCAACTCGGCGAGCCCGCGCATGGCTTTGGCGAGCGCGTCGCCGGGCGCTTCAGCGTCGGCCAGCAGCGGGAAGGCCGATGGGCGTGGGCCTCTGGCGGCGGTGGCCGATTGCGCGCCAGATCCCGTCGCATCGGCGGCGTATTCCGCTTGACGATGGGCGATCGCCGCGGCGGCGACGGCCGCGTCGTCATAGATGTCGCCGAACCGGGGACGGCCGCTGCGTTCGATCACCAAAAGCGGCGCGTCGGCGCGATCATTATCCGCCGTCGAGCGGGGCGGCGTGGCGTCCGTCGCGGGCGACAGGGTCGCCGAGATCAAAAAGAAAATCAGCAGTAAGAACACCACGTTGATCATCGGGATCACGCTTTCTGGCGGTTCTTTTCGATCGGGCGGCTGTAGGTCCATCGCGCTCACTCCACCAGCGCCAAGCGCGTGAAGCCGGCCCCGCGCAGGGCGTCGATCACGCCCACCAGGTCTTGCACATCGGCGTTGTCCTGAGGTTGCAGCACCACGATCTGCGTCCGGTCGGCCGCCAATGCGTCGAGGGCCGCGGGGAGATCCGCCAGCGGCAACGGCGCGCCATTCAAGGCGACGCCCTCGCTCTGGACGCTCACTAAGCGCGGCGGGCCCTGATAGCCGCCGCCGGAGCCCGCGGGGGCCAATTCCAGTCGCGTCTCAACGGCGAACCGTGACGCGAGCATGAAAAAGATCAGCAGCAGGAACACCACGTCGATCATGGGCGTCAGGCTCACCAGCCGCCGGCGGCGGACCGGCGGCGCGAGGCTGTCACTGGCGCTTGACGATGCGCCCATGGATTACTCCGCCACCTGCAAATCGGATCCCGCCTCGCTCCGGGCGGGCGCGCCATAGCGGTTCCGCCTCCGCTCGGCGAAGATGATGGAGAGCGTGCTCTCCATGGCCACGCGGGTGCGTTCGATCACACTTTCAAAATAGTTGAGAGCAACGCCGGCGGGGATCGCCACGGCCATGCCCGCCGCGGTGGTCAGCAAGGCCTCCCAGATGCCGCCGGCGAGCGCGGCCGGGTCGGCGTTGGCCCCGCTTTCCTGCAAGGTTTGGAACGCCGCGATCATGCCGAGGACGGTGCCGAGCAAGCCCAGCAGCGGCGCCATGGTGACGATGACCTCCAGCCCGCGGAGGCCTGTTCGCAATTCGGCCAGGCGCTCTTTCGCGAGCCGAGATGCTTGCTCCCGCGCGCGATCCTCCGGCGCGCCCTCGAGCAGAGCGTCCATGGCGCCGCTCGCGACATCGCCCACGGGTCCGGCGCAGTCGGCGGCGGCGTCCCGCGCCTCTTCCTCTCGTCCCTCCGCCCAGAGCTCCGCCGCGGCGCGCGCCGCGTTGCGCCTCCAAGCCCCGCCCATCGTGAAGCGCAGCAGCTTCCAGAGAATAATCGACAGTCCAACGACGGACAGCCCGGCGATGATCAAGACGATGGGTCCACCGTCCGAGATCAGATTCAGCGTGTCCTGATTGACTTCGAGCCCCAACACCTGGGTCGCCGTCTCACGCGCTTCCACCGCTTCTTGCGGCGCTTCGGACGGGACTGCGCCATCCGTTGCGGTTACGCCCTCGCCAGCGTCGAGATCGCCCGTGCGATCCCCGGTCTCGTCCGACATTTAACTCCCCCGCGCCCTAGCCGAAAAGTACCCCCGTTTTCAGGGCTATTTCCGACACGTCTTGTCAAGAAATGACTGCGTTCATCGTAGGATCTAACTTGAATTACAGGCGACTGGCCTGCGCCTCTGTTCAGAGCCGTGACGCTCCACGGCGTGCGAACACGCAGCTTGATGCAAAGGAGGAAACAACATCTCGCTGAAAAGTCGAGAGCCGCATCCCTGGCCCACGGCTCTACGCGGTCAACCCCTCGCTCGGGGCCCCGCGCGGCGGTCGCCGCCGGAGTTGAGACTTTGGGATCGACGAAGTGTCGCCCGCGCGGAACCGCCTAGTGCGCCCGGGCGGTCGCCCGTACGGTAAATTCGCGAACCGCGTCTGACACGGGCTTCAGGGCGGCGAGGGCTTCCCTGCGGCGCTTGCGATGGACCCGGAAGGCCAGCTGCGAGGCCGCCGCCCGGTAGTCCTTCGCGTCCATCGCCTCGATGAGGCGTATGAGCCAAAACTCATCGGGAGAGACGGCTCGGGCGCCTTGGCGATAGACGATGATCCTCCGGTCAGACGCCTCAACGAACGCGCGAAAGCGATCAGCAGCGCAGAACGACCCATTTCGACCCCAAGCGGGGTCCAGACGACATGCGCCCGACGAGCAACTGGTACGCGGCGCGAGACAGGAATTCAGGGCCATCAGCCGAAGAGCTTCAAGTCGACGTCGGTCCAAGCCGTCCAAACTCGGCGCAGCGGCCGGCACTTGCCGGCTCGGCGTCGGGAACTCCAGCACGCTGGCCCCCGCCTCGAAGGCCGCCGACGCTCGCCCGCCCGAGAGCCGATCCCCTTGGTTGTCCGGCGCACGCCGCATCTGATTAAATCTCCCCGCGGACAGCCCAGATACAGGCTGTCGAACCGCGCCAACATGGCTTTTCTGAGCGTTTTTGTCAAGAAATGAGGCGTCGCCCTGGTCTGCCGCGAAATCGCGCCCGCGGGCAGGTTTCTTCGCCGTCAAGCCTCTGTGAACAAATAGTTTTCCATAGGGACCTTCGCGAGGTCGGGCGAGCCGGGCGCGATGGGATCGTCCCGACACCGCCAACCCCGACAAAAGGACTCAGGAATAGAGACTGCGGCCGGGCGGCCGACCCAGTTGCGCTGTCAATGAAGAGTGTCCTCCTGGGGAGGGGATAGGTCGCGAGGGGATCTGGCGGAAAATCACACGCGCCGCGGCTCGACACAAAGGCGGCGGCCGTACGTCTCAACATCCGATAGCCCCCCAACAGGCGCCGCATCGATTATCCGTCTTGTTGTTCGTCTCGAGTGAGAAGCAGCTTGTTCTGCTTGGTCACGCGCAGCAGATACCGTCGGCCATCATGATTGATGAACAGGCGCTTCGCATCGCCGACGAGATCATAGGAATCGAGCGTCGCCGGCCCGCCGGTCGCCCGAGGGCGCGGATCAGAGACAGCGCTTCTCTTTGGCCGAGGCGGCGCAGGCGGCGCTGGCCGCGCCTGCGGATCATGACCGTCTGACGCCATCATCTCTGATCTTCCTCCCCCGCGCAGGCCGTAATTGCTGTTGTCTTCCATCGACACGCTCCTTGGCGCTTTCACACTCGGTGCTGTTCCAATCTGAACGCCCTTGCATGTGCGGTGAGCGCGACGGCTCGGACGCGCGCGAGCCCTGTCGCCGCGCCCTTGTATAATAACCAACTAAAACACTCTGAAAAGCTTTTCCCGGCCGATGGCGCGCAAAAAGGCGCGCCGAGCAACCTTGACCGGGCCGATCGAGGCCGGTCTGCGCATGGCGAAAGCGAAAAATTTTCCCAAACGACCAAACTTCAAAGCCGCGTTCGCGGCTGTTTCGTTGGTTTTGTGGAATGTTGGCCCAGGCCGCGGCGCCGCCGTCGCGCCATCGCGACG
>JBCCTM010000087.1:0-11069 GCA_039198535.1 Pseudomonadota bacterium | reverse complement strand
CCTCATAGGGCGGCAGGAGCGGACCGCCCCGCCGCGCCACGCGTTCGGACTTGCCGAGATGGAGGTCGGCCGCCACCAGCGCCCGCGTCTCCGGCAGCCACAGCGCGCCGCTCGGCCGCGCGACGGCCTTCGCCCCGCGGAGATCGAGGGGCAGCCCCTCCTCCGCCCGGTTGCGCCGCTCCGGCCGCTCCGCTCCCTCGGTGTAACGCGCCTCATCGCCCATGGCCTCCGAATGGCCGGGAATGGCGGTTGGCGCAAGCGGTGGCGGGGGAAAACGCATAGCGCCAAGACGCCGCGCTCCAAGACGCCGCGCTCAAGACGCCGCGCTTCAGCCGAGCCGCCGCCCCATCGCCTCCGCCAGGATCGCATCCGCCTCTTCCTCCAGCAGGCGTTCCTCGGCGAAGCCGCCCTTGATGGGCTCACGGCCCATCTCCAGCATCACCGGCGCGGCCAGCGGCGAGACATGGCTCAGGCGGCGGTGGCGCAGCCGGCCGGAGACGCGGGTCAGCATCTCTTCGATCCGGCTGAAATCCACCAAACCCCGCATGGCCTCGGCCCGGGTGATCTCTAGCATCAGATGGTTGGGGTCGTATTTGACCAGGGTGTCGTAGAGGATGTCGGCGCTGAACGTCGTCTGCCGCCCTGATTTCTCGAGCCCAGGGAAGCGCCGCTCAATCAGCCCAGCCACCACCGCGCCCTGCCGGAAGGTCCGCTTCATCACTGAGCTGCCGGTGAGCCATTGATCAATCCCATCGCGGAGCCCCTCGGGCTCGAACAGCCAGGCGGGATCCTCGATCGGCTCAAGCCCCCAAATCATCAACGCGTAGTCGTTCGCCACGAAGCCGAGCGGCGCGAGCCCCGCTTCCTCCAAGCGCTTGGTGAGGATCAGCCCGAGGCTTTGATGCGCGTTGCGGCCGGCGAAGCCGTAGGCGATCAGAAACTCTTTGCGCTGTTCGCGGGAGCCGCGGGGGAAGGTCTCCACCAGCAGGCTGTCCGCCCTTGGCATCTCCGACCGCGAGGCTTGGAGATCGAGCCATTCCGCCACGGGCGCGGGGAGATCGGCGCGGGCGGCGGGGTCGTTCAACTGCGCCAGCACGCGGTGGGCCAGGAAGGTGGAGATGGCGAGCTTGCCCCCGGCGAACACCGGGATCCGCGGCTCCCGCCCGCCCGCCGGCGAGCATTCGAGCGCCATCTCCTTCATGCGGTCGAAGCGCACCACGCGCCCGCCGATCAAAAAGCTGTCGCCGGGCCGAAGCGTGGCCGCGAAGGCCTCCTCCACCTCGCCCAGCTGCGCGCCGCCGCCGCGGCGCCCCATGCGCACCTTCAGCGTCTCGGCCTCGACGATGGTGCCCACATTCATGCGCAAGCGCTTGGCGATGCGCGGATCCCTGAGACGCCAGAGGCCGTCCGCGCCTTGCGCCAGGCGCTTCCACTGGTCATAGGCCCGCAGCGCATAGCCGCCGGTGGCGCAGAAATCGAGGCAGCGGTCGAAGGCGGCGCGCTCGAGGCGGCGATAGGGGCCCGCCGTCCGCAGCTCGGCGTAGAGCGCGTCCGCATCGAAAGGCCCGGCGCAGGCGGTGAGCAAGAGATGCTGGCAGAGCGTGTCGAGCGTGCCGTCGGGCGGCGGCTCCCCGTCCAGCTCTCCCTCCCGCACCGCATGGAGCGCTGCGCGGCATTCGAGCACCTCAAAGCGGTTCGCCGGCACCAGGATCGCTTCGCTGGCTTGATCAAAGCGGTGATTGGCCCGGCCGATCCGTTGCACCAGCCGCTTCACGCCCTTGGGCGCGCCCACCTGGATCACCAGGTCCACCGCCGCCCAATCGACGCCGAGATCGAGGGACGAGGTGGCCACCACCGCGCGCAACGCGCCTGAGGCCATGGCGGCCTCCACCTTCAGCCGCGTCTCCCGTCCCAGGGAGCCGTGATGGAGCGCGATGGGCAGGTTTTGCGTGTTCTCCGCCCAGAGCGCCTGGAAAAACAGTTCAGATTGCGCGCGGGTGTTGATGAAGACGATGGCGGTGCGCGCTTTCTCGATCTCCGCCATCACCGCCGCCGCGGCGTAGCGCCCGCCCATGCCCGACCAGGGCGGATCGCCGGCTTCTTCTAGAATACGGATCTTCGGGTCGAGCCCGGCGTCCGCCTGCAAAAGATGACATCGTCCAGGCTCAAGCCATTCGGCGAGGCCGGCCGGATCGTCCACTGTGGCGCTGAGGCCGATCCGCTGATGCTCGGGGGCCAGCGTGCGCAGCCGCGCGAGGCAGAGCGCCAATTGGTCGCCGCGCTTCAGGCCGGCCAGCGCGTGGATCTCATCGACGATCACCCGTTTCACGCCGCCAAAAAGCCGCGCCGCATGGTCTTGCGCCACCAGCAGGGCCAAGCTCTCGGGGGTGGTGAGCAGGATCTCCGGCGGATCGACCCGCTGCCGCGCCCGCGCGCTTTGCTTTGTGTCTCCGGTGCGGTCCTCCACGCGGATGGGCAGCGCCATCTCCTCCACCGGTTTGGAGAGGTTGCGGCGGATGTCCGCGGCGAGCGCTTTCAGGGGCGAGATGTAGAGGGTGTGGAGCCCTTTCTGGGGCCGGGCCGCCAGCTCGAGAAGGCTTGGCAGGAACCCCGCCAAGGTTTTGCCGCCGCCGGTGGGCGCCACCAGCAAATCGGCGCCGCCCGCGCCGCCGGCTTGGGCGCGCTCGATCAGGCGCAGCTGATGCGGATGCGGCCGCCAGCCTTTCGCCGCGAACCAACCGGCGAAGGGCTCTGGCAGTTCAGCGGCGGGCGGCGACGCGTCGGCGGCGGAAGCGGCCTGGGGCGGGGGTGTGCTCATGGGGTAGAGATAGGCCGAGGGCGGCCGCCTGTCGCGCTCTCCTGTCCCGCTCTTCGGCGCGGCGGGGCCTGTGGCCGCTCCGGCCGAGGTTTTGCATGTGCGAACGCGCCAGGTTGCGTTTGGGGTCGGTCCACGCCAAGTGAGCGCCCAGAGACGCACCCCTAGATGCGCCGAGGGGCCGCCTCCCGGAAAGCGGAGAGTGCGGCCATGCGCGCGCAGGGCGCAGAACGGATAGAACGAGGAGGGCGAGAGCCATGGCGGTTCGGGTCGGCATCAATGGGTTTGGACGCATCGGGCGCAATGTGCTGCGCGCCATCGTCGAGAGCGGTCGGACGGATGTGGAGGTGGTCGCGATCAACGATCTCGGCCCCGTGGAGACCAACGCCCATCTGATGCGCTATGACAGCGTGCATGGCCGCTTTCCAGGCACGGTGACGGTTGACGGCGACACGCTCGATGTGGGCCGTGGGCCCATCAAAGTCACCGCGATCCGCGACCCGAAAGAGCTGCCTTGGGCCGATGTGGATGTGGCGATGGAGTGCACCGGCATCTTCACCGCGCGGGACAAGGCGGCGCTGCATCTGGAGAACGGCTCGAAGCGCGTGTTGGTCTCCGCGCCTGCGAGCGGGGCCGACAAGACCATCGTCTACGGCGTCAATGAGGGCGCGCTGACGGCCGACGATCTGGTGATCTCGAACGCCTCCTGCACCACGAACTGCCTCGCGCCGGTGGCCCATGCGCTCAACCAAGCCATCGGCATCGAGCGCGGTTTCATGACCACGATCCACAGCTTCACGGGCGATCAGCCCACGCTCGACACCATGCACAAGGATCTCTACCGCGCCCGCGCGGCCGGCCAGTCCATGATCCCGACCTCCACCGGAGCCGCGAAGGCGGTGGGCTTGGTGCTGCCTGAGCTGAATGGCAAGCTCGACGGCGTCGCCATCCGGGTGCCGACGCCCAATGTCTCGGTCGTGGATTTCAAGTTCAACGCCTCGCGCAAAACCAGCGTCGAGGAAGTGAACGAGGCGCTGATCGCCGCCTCCAAAGGCGCTCTGAAGGGCATTCTGGGCGTCACGGCGGAGCCGCTGGTGAGCCAGGACTTCAACCATGACAGCCATTCCTCCGTCGCTCATCTCGATCAGACCAAAGTGATGGAGGGCGACTTCGTTCGCATCCTCAGCTGGTACGACAATGAATGGGGCTTCTCGAACCGCATGAACGACACGGCTGTCGCGATCGCCAAAACGCTGTGAGCGGGAGGGGCTTAGGTCAGGAGCTCTGTTATAGAGACGGGCGGCGTTGCGAGGGATGTGATGGCTTTTAAGCGACTGGAAGAGCGGGATCTGCGTGGCAAGCGCGTGCTGATCCGGGTGGACATCAACGTGCCGGTCCAAGACGGCCGGGTGAGCGACGCGAGCCGCATCGAGCGCGTGGCGCCGACAATCCGGGAAGTCGCCGAGCGGGGCGGCCGGCCAATCCTGCTCGCCCATTTCGGCCGCCCAAGAGGCCAGCGCGTCCCAGAGATGTCGCTCAAGGTCGTCTTGCCCGCGCTGGAGGCGGCGCTGGGTATGCCGGTGGCCTTCGCGGAGGACTGCATCGGTCCGTCGGCGGCCGCGGCCGTGGCGGCGTTGCAGCCCGGCGGCGGCGCTCTGTTGCTGGAGAACGTCCGTTTCCACGCCGGCGAGGAGGCCAATGATCCCGCGTTTGCGGCGGCGCTGGCGCAGCTGGGCGACGTCTATGTGAATGACGCGTTTTCCGCCGCCCATCGCGCCCACGCCAGCACCGAGGCTTTGGCGCGCGTGCTGCCGGCGGCGGCGGGGCGGCTGATGCAGGCGGAGTTGGAGGCGCTGGAGGCGGCGCTCGGCGCGCCGCAGCGCCCCGTGACAGCCGTGGTCGGCGGCGCGAAAGTGTCCAGCAAATTGGAGCTGCTTGGCAACCTGGTCAGCCGCGTTGATCGGCTGGTGATCGGCGGCGGCATGGCCAACACGTTCCTGGCCGCGCAAGGCGTCCATGTCGGCAAGTCGCTGTGCGAACACGATCTCGCTGCGACGGCGCGGGAGATCCAAACCAAAGCCAAAGCGGCGGGCTGCGAGATCCTGTTGCCGGTGGATGTGGTGGTCGCCGAAGGCTTCGCGGCCCATGCGCCCCATCAGGTGACGGCCCTCGACGCCGTGCCGAGCGAGGGGATGATCCTCGACGCCGGTCCGAAGACCGTGGCTGCGGTCGAAGCGGCGCTGGCGGCGTCCAAGACGGTGGTTTGGAACGGCCCGCTTGGGGCCTTCGAGCTGGAGCCCTTCGACCGGGCGACGGTCGCCGCGGCGCGTAAGGCGGCGGCGTTGACGCAAGCGGGCGCGCTGCGCTCCGTCGCCGGCGGCGGCGATACGGTGGCTGCGCTCAACCACGCCGGCGCGGCGGACGCGTTCAGCTATGTCTCCACGGCCGGCGGCGCTTTCCTCGAATGGCTTGAAGGCAAGACTTTGCCCGGCGTCGCGGCGCTTGAGGGGGCGGCGGCGGCGGCGTGAGACCACGCCGCCTTCCGTACAAGGCGGCTTTAGCCGCTGCGCTCTGCCTGACAGGGGCGCCCATCGGAGGCTCGGCCGGCGCGCAGATCCCCTCGGCCGGCGTCGACAAACCAGGCGACGTCTACGAGTTGCGTCTGCGCCGTGGGGCGAGGGCCGCGTCCGACGGATCGAGCGGCTCAAGCCGGCGCGGCGCCGTGCTTCTAGAGCGGGTGATTGCCGTCGGGTCGAAGGGCGTGGTGCTGCGCTTAGAGCCGCCGACGCCGCGGCGAGCGGCGCCGCGCCCCCAAGACTGGCGTTTCCCGGTGGAGGTGCTGAAGCGGCCGGATGGCGGCTTGGAGCTGCTGAATGAAGCGGATCTTGAGGCGCGGATCGGAGAATGGTTGGTCCAGGCCAACCTCGATCGGAGCGCCGGCGGGCAATGGGTCTTCACGTGGAACGTGTTCAAGATCGAGTGCGAACCGCGGAGTGTGCTGGAGACGCTTCGGCCCTTCGACCTTCGTCTCCCCGCGGGCGAGCTGACCGAGGGCTTCGCCTTGGAGGAGCCCGGCGCCCTGGGCCCGGCGCGCCCGCAGCCAGAGCGGGGCGGACGGTGCGGGACAAGGTTTGGAGCCGGTTCACCGCCCGCTTTGATCTCGACCCGAGCGTGTTGAGACGTGAGCGGGAGCAGGCGCGGCGGATCGCCCTGGAGCTGAACGGCCGCGACCCGGAAGACGCGCGGGAAGAACCTTCGAAGGACCTGACGTTCGACGGCGAATTGCTGTTGGACGTCGAGGTCGACGCCGAGGGGCGCGTGATCCGAAGCAGCCGTACGCGCCGTGTCACGATCATGGAAGGCGGCCGTGTGCTCGACGCGCGGGAGACGGTGACGACCGTTGAGCGGCGGCTCCTGCCCGCCCCGGAGTAATTTTACGTCAGGGCGGCTCGGAAATAGGCGACCACCTCGTCAAAAGCCTCACGGGTCGGGTGGCCGGCCTCATCGACGAAATCAAGCGTGAGAACGGAGTGGCCCTTGCCTGGGAGCACGCGGGTGCGCACGCGCTCCGCGTCGCCATTGAAGGCCTTGTCGATCGCCGCGAATTTGGCGGCCGTGCACAGCGGGTCTTTGTCAAAGCGCAGCGCCAACATCGGGCCGATCTGATCTAGTCGGTCGCGTGAAGCGGCGATCTCGGCGGCGGACATGTGCAGCGCGGATTGGCTCAGGATTGGCATGGCGGGTTGCGACGCCACGCCAGCCAGGACCGAGGCGTCGGCGACCAGGGACAGGGCGAAATTGCCGGTCAAGCACATGCCGATCACCGCGACGCCGGGCGCGCCGCGCTCGGCCTTCAGATGCGCGCACAGCGCTTTCAGCCATCCGGCGATGGGGCTGGAGGCGTTCTTCGCGAACAGGTGGAACTCGCGGCGCATGCAAAACACTCGGGCGGTGTTTCCGGCCATGGAGACGCGCCCCAGGGGGCCAAACAGATGCGGCAGCGCGACGCTGAAGCCCTCGGCGAAGAACAGATCCGCCAGGCGCAGCGTTTCCGGCCCGATGCCCGGAAGCTCTTGGATCAGGACCACAATCGGCCCTTCGCCTTTCAGATAGACATCATGCCGCGCCAAACGCCGCGCCGGGCCGCCGCCGTCTGTGAGCTGCGCCTCGAAGCTCTCTTTCTCGTAGCCGTCCAGCATGTCCCTTCCCCTCAGTGACCGCGTCTTTGGCTCCCGTTAATATCGGAAATGACCGTCGCCGCCAGGTCGCTCGGCCGCTTGCGGGCGATGGCGCTCCTGCGACACCGTCGCGATTTTGTGAAAACCGCGGGCGGCGCACGGGCCTCCTGCGGATCGACAGCGCAGACCCCGTCCAGTAGCGTTTGACCGTGGCGACAAGGAACCAATGCGCATGGTGGGTGAACGGGTTGGACGGCGAGCGGTGGCGCTGGGGCTGGCGGCGGCGGCGGCGGGCTGTTCAATGTTCGCGCCGGAGGAGGAGGTGGTGGTCGCCCCCTGGCCGCCGCCCATGGTCCCCGAGGCCGAGCAGGCCGATCTGATCGTCGTGGAGAAGAGCGCGCGGACGCTGCAGCTGTTTCGGAACAGCTTTCCGCTGGACGTCTTTGAGGTGGATTTCGGCTTCACGCCCGAGGGCCATAAGCGCCGGGAAGGCGATGGGCGCACGCCGGAGGGCCTGTACTGGATCTCCGCGCGCAACCCGAAGAGCGCCTTCCATCTTAGCCTTTTCATCAATTACCCGAACGCCGAAGACATCGCCGCGGCGGAGGCGCGGGGAGAAGATCCGGGCGGCGCGATCTTCATCCATGGCGGCAACGGTCTGTTTGATCGGCTGAAAGGCGCGGTGCGCGGCGAGAATTGGACGGAGGGCTGCATCGCCGTGACCAACGCCGATATTGAGCGCATCTGGTCCCGCGTGCCGCTCGGCACGCCGATCATCATCCGCGCCTGACGCGCCGACCACTGCAACGGGCTTAATGCTGAGCCGCCCGGTGGCGTGTCCTCGCTCGGCCATGGCAAGTGGTTGTGGGCTGCTACGACAGCTGACCGCTAAAGGGCCGCGTGACGCCGGATGAAAAGGCGCAGGCGTATTCGCCCGCCACGGCCGCGCCATCGACCCGACCCGTGAAAATGCACTGATCGCCCGTGGTCTGCTCCTGGAGCCAAACCTCTATGTTTTCTTCGCCGCAGCGGATCTCCGTCAGCGTCCCATAGGCGGTCATGCCCGTTTGGCCGTCCACCGCCAGCTGAGCTCGGCGTGTGAGATCCCAATACAGTTGGATCTGGCCGGTGAAGCTGGCCGCGACGCCGGTGAACGTTGTGAAGCCGAGACAGACCGGCGGCGCTGGAACTTCGGCGGGCCCCGGCGCCTCCGCGGCCGGCTCGGCCAATGCGACGGGGCCGGCGAGCGCTGCGACAAGCGCGAGCGCTCCAATCCTTAAGCTAGCGGGTGTGATGAGTGTCGCCGGCCCCATGCGCACGCCTTTATTCGTTCGCGAAAACAGTCAGATCGTACGGCCAAGCCCAACGCTCGGCAATCGCGAAGGCCGGCGGTCGGCAGGCGCCGCTCAGACTTGGAACTGCTCGCCGATCAGACGGTCCTCAAGGGATTGGCCGGGATCAAACATCAGGCTCAGGGCCCGATCCGGCGCGGCCTCGACCTCAACCCGTCGCGCGTCTCGAAATTCGTGGAAGTCCGCCACAGCCGAGACCGGTCGCTTGCGCGGCTCCAGCACCTCGAAGGCGACCTTGGCCGACGCCGGCAACAGCGCGCCGCGCCAGCGCCTCGGTCGGAACGCGCTGATCGGCGTCAAGGCCATCAGTTTCGCGCCCATCGGCAAGATTGGGCCATGGGCGGAGAGGTTGTAGGCGGTGCTGCCGGCGGGCGTCGCCACCAGCGCCCCGTCGCAGATCAACTCGTCCAGGCGCTCCGCCCCATCGACAGAGATCCGCAACTTCGCCGCCTGCCGCGTCTCCCGCAGCAGCGACACCTCATTGATCGCCAGCGCCGCATGCTCCGCGCCTGCGGTGTCCCAGGCGCGCATCCGCAAAGGTTCGATCCGCGCGATCTTGGCGACGGCTAAACGCTCCAGCAGACCGTCCTCGGCATAGGCGTTCATCAAGAAGCCGATGGAGCCTCGGTTCATGCCATAGACGGGCGTCTCCAGGCCGCGGTCGAGATTGCGATGGAGGGTCTGCAGCATGAAGCCGTCGCCGCCCAAGGCCACCACCGCCTCCGCTTGGTCGAGGGGGGTCGAGCCATATCGATGGCGCAGGGTGACCAGCGCGCGCTGGGCGTCCTCCGCTTCGCTGCCGACGAAGCAAATCGCCTCCGGCGGCGCAGGCGGCTCCGCCATCTGCGCTGTGGTGGCGTCGGAGGGGAGAGGCGCCGCGCTGTCCATGTCGAATCCGCTCGCATGGGCCGCCGCCGCTGTCCACCCCGGCCCGACGGCGCCGCGGCCTTATCGCCGCCGTCCATCCTGGTCTGAGAGGGGGCGGCGTGCTACCTCGCGACAGAGAGCGGACAGATCTGGCTTGGAGCGTGGCTCTGCGGTGGTCAAACCGGCCACAGCCTGTATACGGACCGCGACTTGCGAAGGACCCGCTCGGTGAAGCGTGGTCTCCTTCCCCTCAGCCACGTCTTAAGGAGGCGAGCCCGCATGGCGGATGATGCTCTGAAGTTGTCAGGCGACGGTTTCTTTTCAGCGAGCTTGGCGGACCGCGATCCCGCCCTGGCCGAGGCGCTTGGGGCCGAGCTGACCCGTCAGCGCGATGAGATCGAACTGATCGCCTCGGAGAACATCGCCAGCCGCGCCGTGATGGAGGCGCAGGGCTCGGTGGCCACCAACAAATACGCCGAGGGCTATCCGGGGCGGCGCTACTATGCGGGCTGCGAACATGTGGACGTGGCGGAGCAATTGGCGATCGACCGGGCGAAGCAGCTCTTCGATTGCGCCTACGCGAATGTGCAGCCCCATTCGGGCGCCCAGGCCAACCAGGCGGTGATGCTGGCGCTGTTGAAGCCTGGCGATACGATCCTCGGCATGGATCTGGCCTCCGGCGGGCATCTGACCCATGGCGCGAAGCCAAACCTATCGGGCAAGTGGTTTAACGCCGTGCAGTATGGCGTGAGCCGCGAGGATCAGCGGGTCGACTATGACCAGGTGGCCGCGCTCGCTGAGGAGCACAAGCCGAAGCTGATCTACGCCGGCGGCTCGGCCGTGCCCCGGCAGATCGACTTCAAGCGCTTCCGGGAGATCGCCGACAGCGTGGGCGCGATCCTGCATGTGGATATGGCGCATTTTTCGGGCCTCGTGGCCGGCGGCGCGCACCCCAATCCGCTGGATCACGCCCATGTGGCGACCACGACCACGCATAAGACGCTGAGGGGGCCGCGGGGCGGCATGATCCTCAGCAATGACGCGGCGCTCGGCAAAAAGTTCAATTCAGCGGTGTTCCCGGGTCTGCAAGGCGGGCCGTTGATGCATGTGATCGCCGCGAAGGCCGTGGCCTTCGGCGAAGCGCTGCGCCCGGAATATCGCACCTATGTGCGCCAGGTGATCGCCAACGCCCAAGCCATGGGCGAGGCGGTGAAAGCCGGCGGCCTCGATCTGGTGACCGGCGGCACGGACACGCATGTGGCGCTGGTGGATCTGCGACCGAAGGGCGTGACCGGGGCGGACGCCGAGCAGGCGCTCCGCCGCGCGCATATCACCTGCAACAAAAACGGCGTGCCGTTCGATCCCGCGCCGCCGATGGTCACCTCGGGCGTCAGGCTCGGCTCGCCCGCCGGCACGACGCGGGGCTTCGGCGAGGCTGAATTTATCCAGATCGGCCGCATGATCTGCGACGTCGTGGACGGGCTCGCGGCGAACGGGCCGGAGGGCAACGGGGCGGTGGAAGCCGCCGTCCGGGACAAAGCGGTGGCGCTTTGCCGTCGCTTCCCGATCTACCCGGACCTCTAACAGAGCAATTTCGCCGCGCCGCCCTTGCGCGGCGCGCGCGACGCCGCCTCTCCAGACCCGCGGGCCGCCGGACGCCCTCGGGTTTTGAGCGCCGCTTCGCGCAGCAGTGGAGCGGAGCATCATGCGCGCGGGGAAGCGGCAGGGGATACGAGACGCGCTGAGCGCCGCGCCGTCCGCTTGGACCAGGCTGTCCGACGCTCAGAAAGGCGTCGCGCTGGTGTTGGCGGTCACGTTCTTCTTCTCTTGTATGGACAGCGCGGCCAAGGCCATGGG
>JBCCTM010000086.1:0-11130 GCA_039198535.1 Pseudomonadota bacterium | reverse complement strand
CTATCGGGGCATGAAAGAGTACACGCTCGCCCTCGACGACCATGTGGTGCCCGCCGACAACCTGCTGGGCGGCGTGGAGGGCCTCGGCTTCAAGCACCTGATGCAGACCTTCGAGAGCGCCCGCATTCAAACCGCCGCGCGCGCGGTCGGCGTCGCGCAGAACGCCATGGATGTGTCGTTGCGCTACGCGCAGGACCGGGTGCAGTTCGGCAAGCCGCTGATCGCGTTCCCGCGGGTCTATTCGAAGATCGCGATGATGGCCGTGGAGATCATGGTGGCGCGTCAGCTCACCTACTTCTCCGCCCGCGAGAAAGACGCGGAGCGGCGCTGCGATCTGGAGGCCGGCATGGCCAAGCTGCTGGGCGCGCGTGTCGCCTGGTCCGCGGCGGATAACGGTCTGCAGATCCATGGCGGCAACGGCTTCGCGCTGGAGTATCCGATCAGCCGCATCCTCTGTGACGCGCGGATCCTCAATATCTTTGAGGGCGCCGCGGAGATCCAAGCGCAGGTGATCGCTCGGCGGATGCTCGAGACCTGACCAAACCCGGCGCGCGTTACCGCGTCAGAGGAAAGATGGGCGGCCCGTTCTCTTATGAGAGCGGGCCGTTTTACTTTATTAGATAAAGCCCAGATTTGGGCGTGTTATTAACCAAATGGGCCAAACACAAAGCCAAAGGAGAGAGCACGAAGACGACGCGATCGCGCGATGTGACAGGCGGGCAAAATGGCTCTTTTGCGGTTGGCGGCATGAAGAGACGCCAAGATTTACACGCAAACAGATCACCCCGCCGCTTCATTACTCTGAGAAAATTTACCATAACCGTTGGCGTCGTCGCCGCCGCAGCGGTTGTGCTGAGCTTCGCAAACACCAGCGCCGACACAGTGCGGGAGGGTCCCGGCGTCAACGCCGCCGCGTTCGACAGCAATGGCGCGCGGCCGACGCGCCCCCTCAAGCCAACGCTCGCGAGCCTGCGCGCCCGGGCCGGCGAGCGGGCCCAGGGGCATGTGTTCACAACATCCGTGGACGGCTTCAGCTTTCACCTGCCGGGCGATCTGCAGCGCGGCACCGGCGTTAAGGGCGGAAGCGTCGGCGCGACTGATGACGTGATCCATGCGCCGCGCATGCGATTTCCCGTGGAACGCGGGCCCGCCTATGTGAACAGCCAGGTTTGGGGTTGGGGCGGCCTTCGCGGCGCGGGCGGCGGCGAATGCGACCGCCGCAATTACAGCTACCCGTGGCGGGACAATTTCTGTGAAAGCCGCGCCTGGGTCAGCGGGGCCTGCCCGGGCGGCATCGGCCATCAAGGCGTGGACATCCGCCCCGCCACCTGCCGCAACAATCACCATTGGGCGGTGGCGGCCGAGGCTGGCCGGATCACGCGGATCGGCGGCTGGGCGATCACGTTGATCGGCGAAAGCGGGCTCAAATACCGCTATTTGCACGTGAACACCAAGCGTCCGGCGGTGAAGCGCGGGCAGCGGGTGGAGGCGGGCGACCGGATCGCGCTAATCTCCAATTTCTACGGAGGCACGCCCACCTCCATCCATCTCCATTTCGAGATCTGGACGCCGAAGCCGGGCGGCGGCTTCAAAACGGTGTCGCCTTACGCGTCTCTCATTCCGGCGTATCTGCGCATGAAGGCCGGGGGCGACGGCTTGGCTGCGGCGGCGATGGCGCAGATCGGCGGCCCGACGGACTTCGCCAGCTTCCAGGAATGCGCCGACTGCCCCGCGCTCATTGGCGTGCCGGGCGGCGAGACCGTGATCGGCTCAGGCGGGGACGATCCGGAGCGCGCGCCCGATGAGACGCCGCAGCGTAAGATCGCGCTGCGCGGCTTCGCGATCGGCCGCACAGAGGTGACGAATCGACAATGGGAGGCCTGCGTCGAGGCCGGCTTCTGCGCGCCGGCGCGGCGTCGCCTGACCTGGCCGGATCCGGACCAGCCGGTCACCGGGGTGAGCCGCTCGGACATCACCGGCGTCGGCTCTGAGCGGCCGGGCTACCTCGCCTGGGTGAATGCGCGCGCGGCGGAGGCCGGAATCCGCGGCGATCCCTATCGGTTGCCGACCGAGGCGGAGTGGGAGCATGCGCTCCGGGCGGGGAGCACGGGCGTCTATCACACCGGCGCGTCCCTCACGCCGGAGCAGGCCAACTACGACGCGCGGTTCGCCGCAGACTTCCCCCGCGCCATCCGGGCCCGGCCGGGGCCGGTGACCGCTGGATCGCTGCCCGCCAACGCCTGGGGCGTCCATGAGATGGCGGGCAATGTCTGGGAGTGGACCGCCGATTGCTGGTCTCCCAGCCATGACGATCTGCCCACCGATGGGAGCGCCCGGGGGCCCGAGGACTGCCCCGCGGCGGTGATCCGCGGCGGCTCTCTGTTCAGTTTCGAGGATCAACTGCGCGCGGCCAATCGCGCGCCGAAACCCGCGGGTCACGCCGAGCGGGATCTGGGCTTCCGCGTCGCGAGGGGCTTCTAACCTTACTCAGCCGCTTGCCGTGGCGCGGCCTGTTGCGGCGGCTCGCCCTCGTCCAAATCGTCTCCCATAACGCGGCCGTTCTTCGAGAGCAGGATCGCCACGGGCCGAGTGCTGTCGAACTGGCTGAGGATGATCGCCGAGACCATGGTGAGCGGGACGGCGAGGAACAGCCCTGCCACGCCCCACAACGCGCCAAACACAGTGAGCGACAGGATCACGACAAACTCGCTCAGATTAAGCTGATTGCCCGTGACCCGCGGCAGGATCACATTGCCCGCCAAGAACTGCACCAGCGCCAGTCCGAGCACGAACAGGCCCACTTCCTCGAAGCTCTCCAGCTGGACGAGCGCGAAGGCGGCGGGAAAGGCCACGCCGAGGAATGAGCCGATGGTGGGGATGAAATTCAGCGCGAAGGCCAAGAACCCCCAAAACGCCGCGCCTTTGATGCCGAAATAGGACGCCGCCGCGTAGGTGAACAGGCCGACGCCAAGGCTCAGCATCGTCATGATGCCAATATAAACTCGCGTGTCATTTGCGATGCGGGCCAACACATGGCGCGCCCGGTCATACCGGGCGTCATCTGGGAACAACGCCCTGATTTTATTTTGATAATAGGGCTGATCGATCAATAGGAACAGCACGTAGAGCAGCACGATCGCCAGGTTCGAGGCGGTGGAGGTCAGCGCCTCCGTGATGGCGGGCAGCCATTGATCGAGCGGCAAGTCGCTGACTTTGAGGTTCTCCAGGATCGGTGAAATCTTCACGTCGAAGGAGACGCCGATCCAGGCCTCCGCGGCGGCGATGGCCGCATCCGCCTTGGGGCCGAATTGGCGAAGGCCGGAGCTTAGCTCAGCCACGTTGGAGACAATCAACTGCGCCACCGCGTAGCCGAGGCTCAGCGTGCTGACCGCGCCCAGCAGCAGCGCGAGCCACATGGGGATCAAGCGCCCCAGCACCGGGATCCGTCGCAGGACCGCGGCGATCGCGTTGATCACGAACCAGAGGAGGAGCGCGAAGATGATCGGCACCAGCTGCGGCGCGGCCAAGCGCAGAATGAAAAAGGTCAGGGTGATCAAGCCGAGCACGTAGAACACGTCTCGCAGATCCAGCCGCCGGCTGGCGCGCCCCGCGGCGGGCGTGGCGTTTGGCTGCGCGTTCTCCATTGCGGCACTCCCCTCAAAACCATTGGCGGCTGCGCCAGCGCCAGCGCCAGCCTAGTCGCCGCTAAAAGAACCGCCTATGGAAGGCGATCCTACTGTTTTTATGAAAGGATGGCGAGGTGGAGGCGGAGAGCGCGGCCAAAAGCGCGAGGACGGGCGGCGGACGAAGCGTGTTGATCACCGGCTGCTCGTCCGGGATCGGGGCCGCGGCGGCGGCGGCGTTGCGGGAGCGAGGATGGCGCGTCTTCGCCAGCTGCCGGGCGGAGGAGGACTGCGCCCGGCTCCTAGAGGATGGCTTTGAGAGCCCACGGCTCGACTACAAAGATGAGGCGAGCGTGGCCGAGGGCTTCAGCGAGGTGCTGGAGGCCACCGGCGGCCGCCTGGACGCGCTGTTTAACAACGGAGCTTACGCGATCCCCGGCGCGGTGGAGGATCTGCCGACGGACGCTCTGAGGGACATCTTTGAAGCCAATCTGTTCGGCTGGCATACGCTGACCCGCCTGGCGCTGCCGGTGATGCGCGCGCAGGGGTCGGGACGCATCGTGCAATGCTCCTCGGTGCTCGGCATGGCCGCGCTCAAATTCCGCGGCTCCTACATCGCCACTAAATTCGCGCTCGAGGGCCTCACCGACACGCTGCGGCTGGAGGTCGCCGGCTCCGGCGTCGAGGTGATCCTGATCGAGCCTGGGCCGATCGGAACCGCGTTTCATCTCAACGCGCACAGGCAGATGCAGAGGTGGATCTCCGCGCCCGGCTCCCCCCACCGTGCGGATTATCAGCGTGTCACAGCGCGGCTGACCCGGGCGGATGGCGAGACCAATCGCTTCGAGCTGCCGCCCGAAGCGGTGGTCGCCAAGCTCATCCGCGCTCTGGAAAGTCCGCGGCCCGCTCCGCGCTATTTTGTCACAACGCCCACTTACGTCCTCGCCTATGCTCGACGAGCCTTGAGTACGCGCGCCCTTGATCGGTTGCTGGCGAGGATCTCTGATTAGGCGCCACGCCGCCGCGACACCGCGGTTCATCCGCAGTCCAAGGAGAGCCCTTTGGCCGACATCCTGTTGTATTTGATCCCCATCGCCATGGTCGCCGTGGTCGGCGCGCTCGCCATGGGACTGCTCTCTTTCGCTCAAGAAGGCGAAGAAGCCCGCAAGCGCTCCAATAAAATGATGCGCTACAGGATCCTGTTTCAGTTCATCGCCGTGGTGCTGATGCTGCTGTTTGTGGCGGTAAGCCAGGGCTGACGCGCCACCGCCGCTGGCCGACGGGCCGGATCCGCTTAGGTTGCGCGTCGACGCCGGCGGGGCGAGAGCGCAGAGGAGCGGAGCGACATCATGGTTGTCCTGAATAAGATTTATACGAAGACGGGCGACGCCGGCGAAACCGCGCTGGGCGACGGCTCCCGCGTCTCAAAGCACTCGGCCCGCGTCGAAACCTACGGCACCGTCGATGAACTGAACGCCGCGGTCGGCATGGCGCGGCTGCACGCGGGCGAGGCGGACGGCGATATGGAGGCGGCGCTTTCTCGGATCCAGAACGATCTGTTCGATCTCGGCGCCGATCTCTGCCGGCCGAACATGGAGAAAGACGGCGACGCGGGCTATCCGGTGTTACGGATGGTCGAGGGCCAGGTGGCGCGGATCGAGGGCGAGATCGACGCCATGAACGCGAAGCTGCAACCGCTCCGCTCTTTCATCCTCCCCGGCGGCTCGGCGCTTTCCGCCCATCTGCATCTCTGCCGGACCGTCGCGCGCCGCGCGGAGCGGCTGGCCGTGGCGCTGGCCAGCATGGAGAGCGTGAACCAGCCGGCGGTGGTCTATCTCAACCGCCTGTCGGACTGGTTTTTTGTCGCCAGCCGCATCGCCAATGACGACGGCGCGGCGGATGTCCTGTGGGTGCCCGGGGCCAATCGCTGAGGCGAGCCTGGCGGCCGACCTCAGGCCGCCGCCAAATCCGCGCGATAGGCGTCGAGCTTCGCCATCGCCACGCCGCCCAACTCCATTAGCGTCTCGAGCGGCATCTCCCCCTCGCCGCGCATGGTCGCCTCAAGTTTGGGCGTCATAAACGCGTCGAGCCGCGCCTCCACCAGCCATTTAAACAGCTCCGGCTCCGTCATCCAGTTGAGCTGAGTGGCCAAAAAAGACTGTAGAAAATCAACGAAATCGCGCGTCTCATCGGGATGCTGCGCCGGCGGGCAGAGCGCGTTCTTCTTCGCGTCATCGGCGTAGGCGCATTCCACATGGGCGATCACAGCCGCGGCGAACAGCTGCTGACAGGGGCGCACCGTTTGCAGCGTGATGCGCTCCCCGGCGAAGATGGGCGTCTTCGGCCGTCGCTCGAGCCCATCAGCGGTGCAATTGACAAACAGCGTTCCCGCCGCGCTCGCCACGTCGCCCTCATCGAGCATGATCCGCCCGGGCTCCAACCGGCGGACGCGGCCTTTCCGGATCACATTTTTGATGCGGCGCAGATCCGCCATCTCCGCCTGGCTCACCGTGGCGCAGCGCCACATGGTGGGCTCCCGGTCCGCGTCGATGCGGATCGCCGCGCCGCAGGCCTCGATACGCTCGAGCATGTCGTCGAACGAGCTCGACGCGGCCACAGCCGCCAACTGATCCATTAGGTAATCGACCACCGAGCGTTCCGCGAAGCCCTCGGGCTGCATCTGCGCGCGGTCGATCAACCAGGCGTCGCGGGGCTTGATCCAGGTGATCTGATCCGGCGCGACGCCCAGGTCCATCAGATAGAGGCAGGCGTCCATGGCCGTCTTGCCGGCCCCGATGACGCAATAATCGGCCACATCTCCGGGCAGCGCGCCAAGGCCGTTGGGCGGGACCAGCCGCACGCCCTCGGCCACCTCGAAATTGGGCGGCGTCACCGCTGGCACGCGCACGTTCATGTATGTGGCGTCCACCAGCTTCTTCGACTTCACTCGGTAGCGTTGGCCGCTCGCCTTTGAGCTGAAACGGCCATACCCGTCCGCCTGCCCCTCATAATCGCATTGCGGGAAGTACTGGACGCGGCCGGTGGGCAAAAAATCCCGCCGCATGAGATTGTCGAAATAGCCCAAGATCTCTGAGACGCCGGCCAGCTCCATCATGCCTTTGTTGCGCCCGGCCTCGTCATACCGGTTTTCGCCCAGCTGACGGGAGTTCACGCCGTAATAGGCGGAAGGCTGATGCAGGCGCACGAAGGGGTAGGCGTGGTTCCAATGGCCGCCGGGCTTGTCTAGACGATCCACGATGGCGACGGTCGCGTCGCTATCGGTGAGCAGCACGTCGGTGAAGGCGAGCCCCATGGCCCCCGCGCCGACCACGAGATAGTCGGCTTCAATCGATTGTTCGGTCATTCGCGCCCTCCCTGGCGGCGGTTATGGTCTGTTTTGTAACTGGTTTGCCGGTTTCTCCGACGGCTCTGCGACAAAACGCAAGCACATCGGCGCGCAGCTGTTCGACGCTTTCGGCGCTCTGTCGGCGGCCTGACGCCAGCGGCGGGATCAGCGCCTCCGCCATCGCGCCAAGCGCGCATGCGGCGGAAACCTCAGCGTTCTGCGGCGGGAAGACGCGAAGGGCGACCCCATCACGGATGATCTTCTCAAAAAGCAGGACGAAGCGTCGCCGAAACAGCTGGCGCACCCGGTCAACCTCCGGTGCGACCGGTTCTTCGATGACGGCGTAAGCCCGGGCGGGCCCCCTGAGCGCGCGCGCCATGAAGGTCTCAACCGCGGCGGCGAGCCGCACGGGCGGCGCCCCCGATCCGTCGACGATAGAGCCGATAACGGCCAGCTCTTGTTCCGCAATGGTGCTGAACGCTTCGATGTAGAGGTCGGTTACCCGCTCGAAATGGGTGTATATCGCGCCGGTTGAGACGCCGGCCTCACGCGCGATGGATTTGAGGACACAGGCCCGCCAACCGCCGCGGGTCACCTGCCCCACCGCCGCTTCGACGATGCGGGCGCGCGTTTCAAGGCGCTTCCGCTCCACGAACTCCGTCTTACGGTACGCCACCGCTGGTCCCCCAATGGGCGCTGCGGCCCATGCTTTGAGACGCGCGCCTGATGGATCGAATGAATTGAGACAGGTGTCAATGCTTCAGATCGAAGCGCCGCGCCTTGTGGTCTTGAAGCGCGGGGCCGCCGGGGCCATTTGGCGGTCGGCGCGAAACGATATCGGCCCGCCGTCGCGTTCGGACTAAAGCGGTCCAGCGCCGCCAGCGCTGATTGTGAAAGGAACGAGCTGTGGAAGCCGCGCGCGCGCTCACGCCGTCGGAGCTGTCGGACTTTCTGTTGAATGTCGCCCCAGTGCGCCCCGTTTTCATCTGGGGACCGCCGGGCATCGGCAAATCCGCGCTCGTCACCGGCTTCGCGGAGGCCGTCGGCATGGATTGCGTCTCCATGCTCGGCTCCCAACTCGCGCCCGAGGATATCATCGGCGTGCCCCAGATCGAGGGCGGCGTCTCCCGCTTCCGCCCTCCCGCGCAGATCGCCCGCACGGAGCCGTATGTCTTGTTCCTCGACGAGCTCAACGCCTGCAGCCAAGAAGTGCAGAAGGCGTTTTACAGCCTGATCAACGATCGGCGGGTCGGGGAGTACCACTTGCCGAAAGGCTCAGTGGTGATCGGCGCCGGCAACCGGGCTGAGGACGCGGCGATCGTGAAGCCCATGTCTTCGGCGCTCATTAATCGGATGGTCCATGTCCGCCTCCGGGCCGATCACGGCGATTGGCTGGCCTGGGCGCGCATGGCGGAGGTGCACCCGCTGGTGCTCGACTATCTGGCGCTCCGCCCCGATCACCTGTGGTCGAAGCCGCAGAAGCGCGAGGAGCCGTTCTCCACGCCGCGCGCTTGGCACATGCTGTCCGACGCCCTGCGCGCCCATGATCCGGCGGCGCTCGGCGAGGACCAGGTGGGGGTGTTGTCGGCCGGTCTGCTGACGCCGGCTCATGCGCAGCAATTCAGCGCTTTCTTCCGCCAGCGCCAACGCGCCTTTGATCTCAGCGCGATCCTCAAGGGCGAGGCGGCCTGGCCGGAGAAGCCCGAGGAGCGCGATATCCTCTATTTCCTGGTCCAATCGTTCCGCGCGCAGCTGATCAAAGAGCTGCCGAAGGACGCCAAGAAACTCACCGGCGCGGCGAAAACGCTGGCCCTCTCCGCGAAGGACCGCCTGGCCCAGCTGAGCCGCATCAGCCAAGAACTGGCGCAGCTGGTGGTGGCGGAGGAGGAAGACGGGGCGGCGCTGCCGGACTGGTTCATGGTGGAGCTGGCGCGCGATCTGCCGCGGCTGGCCGCCCGACGCGACGGCTGAGGGCGCGGCCATGGCCAAATCAGTGGGCAAAAAAGGCGGCGGCGGAGGTCGCCTCGCGGCCTTCCAAAAGAACCGCAAGGCCATCGAGGCGGGCCAAGCCCTGGCGGGACGCCATCCCTTCATCGCGCCCCTGCCGCCGCTCACCGTGACCATCGACGCCGCCGCCCTGGAGTTGCCGAAGCTGTCCTGGGCGCGTCTGGTCTGCGAACATCCGGCGGCGGAGCCTTGGTGGGCTCCCCCGAGCGGTTCGGGTTATTCCAGCGTCGCAGTTCACAGCGGCGGCGCGCCTGCGGCCCGACCGCGGCGGCCGGAATGGTCCGCCCGGGTCTGGCCTAACCTGCGCCGCCGCGCCGAGGCGGAAGAATGGGCGCATATCTTCGCGCGCATGCGGTTGCACCTGGCCCTGAGCCATGTCGATCCGACTAAGGCGGGCCGGCGCGAATGGGATTGGGCCTGTTGGGTGCGGGCGGAAGAAATGGCGGCGGCGGCGCGGGTCGGGCGGCGTCCGGCGGAGCTGCCGGCGGTCCCGCAAGGGCTGCCGCGCGGCGCGGAAGCGATCTTGGCGACGCATTTTGAGGCGCATGGCGCGCCTGAGGAAGTGCGGGCCCTCTCCCTCGGCGCGCCAGGCGAGCCCTTCTGGCGCTGCGCGGAGGGCCTTGCTCTGGACGCCGATCTCCGCGAACAGCGTCTCTCGCAACTGGCGGAGGGAGCCCGGCGCGCCGCCACTGACGCCATCCAGGAGGCGGGCGGTCTCAAGCCCGGGCGCGCCGACGGCGAGGAAGGGGTCGCGGCGCAAGCGCGCGCCGCAATTCTCCAAGAGTTGCCGCTGCTGGCCGCCCTGGCGGCGTCCTTCGCCATCGTCGAAGACGCCGAGCTCTGCGCCCGGCTGGACATCGCCGTCGCCGCCATCTCCGACGCGGCGCAAGAGATCTATTTCAATCCGAATGCGGGGCTCTCGCCCCACGAAGCCCGGTTCGTCATGGCCCATGAGCTGCTCCATGCCGGGCTGCGGCACACGCCGCGTCGGCAGGGGAGGGATCCGTGGCTCTGGAACGTCGCCTGCGACTACGTGATCAATGGCTGGCTCATTGAAATGCGCATCGGCGCGCCGCCGGAGCGCCTGGGCTATTTGCACGACCCCGATCTCCAGGGCCTCTCCGCGGAGGAGATCTACGACAGGATCGTGCGGGATCTCCGCTGGATGCGGCGGCTGCGCAAAGAGCGCACCTTCAACGGCGCCGCGCCGGACATGCTGGAAGACGGCCGCCCCGCCAGCTGGTGGCGAGGCGGCGGCGCGGATCTTGACGCCTTCTATCGCCGCGCCTTGGCGGAGGGCCTCGATCTGCAGTTGAAATCGGACCGGCGGGGTCTGCTGCCCTTGGGCTTGGTGGAGGAAATCCGGGCGCTGCAGCAGCCGCCGATCCCATGGGATGTGGCGCTTGGGCAGTGGCTCGATCAGTATTTCCCGCCCGTGGAGCGCAGGCGGAGCTTCGCCCGCGCCCATCGCCGCCAATCCGCCACGCCCGACATCGCCCGCCCGGCCTGGATCACGCCGGAGGAGGCGCGCGCCGCCCGGGTGTTCGGCGCGGTGCTCGACACGTCCGGCTCCATGGACCGCGTGGATCTCGGCAAAGCGGTTGGCGCGCTGGCGTCCTATGGCATGAGCCGCGATGTGACGGCGGTGCGGCTGATCCAGTGCGACGCCGCCGCCCATGACGCGGGGTACGTGGCGCCCGACGCGCTGCTCGACCGGGTGGAGGTGCGCGGCCGTGGCGGCACCACGCTCGGGCCGGGGCTACGCCTGCTGGAGCGCGCGGACGATTTCCCGAAGGACGCCCCGGTGCTCATCCTCACAGACGGCGCCTGCGACCGGCTGCAGCCCCGGCGCGAACACGCTTATCTGCTCACCGAATATGGCCGCCTGCCGTTCTCGCCCACGGGCCCTGTGTTCCGCGTCATCTAGCGCTCTCCCGCAGCGCGGCCCTGGCGCCGTAGCGTTTTTCTAGGCCGATGGGAGCATCGACATAATAGGCCGCGGCGTCCTCGCGCAGGCCCAATTCCACCTCCAGGGCCGTGGGCGCCTCTGCGACGGGATAATCACCGATGATCGCGCGATGTTCGTCGAGATGCGCTCTGAGGTCGGCTTCGGTCTTGGCCGAAGCTCCCTGCGACCAGAAGTCGACGTAATGG
>JBCCTM010000085.1:0-11152 GCA_039198535.1 Pseudomonadota bacterium | reverse complement strand
GGTCCTTCTGCGGGGGGGATACGCAGAACGGGCGCGCATGCGGGGCGTGCGGCGCATTCTGCTGGCGGGAAAATGGGGGCTTCCGGGCCGTTAGCCGCGGAGGGCGTCGGGGGTTAGGCCGGGGGAGCCGGCGCCGGCGGCCTCGGCGGCGCGGATGGCCTTGGTGACGCGGGCGGCGATGGGCGCGGCGGCGCCATGGGCCTCGGCCAGCGCCAGGATCGCGCCTTGCAGCTCGTCGATCTCCGTTGGACGGCCGAGCTGCAGATCCTCCCACATGGAGGACCGCGCCGCCGGGTCGATCTTCAACATCGCCGCCGCCACCATGCGAAACAGGGGCGTCGGCAGACGCAGGATCGGCGGCATCACCCCGGGCGGCGGCCCGGTCGCGGCCATGGGGCGAACGCCCGCCGCCTTCAGCGCCGCCAGCCCCTCGGCGATCTGATCCGCCAGCAGCCGGCGCCATTGGCGGTCCTGCAGCTGGGTCAGCAGCGGCTGATCGGACAGCGCGTTCAGCGCGTTATTGAGGTTCAGGAGCAACTTGCCCCAGAGGATCGACGGCATATCCGCCACCGCCTCCACCTCGACGCCCGGCGCGGTCAAATAGGCGGCCAAGCCCGGCGCGCCCTCGGCGATCTTCACCGCCCCGCTGGTGGCGCGATGCAAGCGCCCTTCCCCCATGGCGACCACATTGAAAGGGATCATGCCGGCCAGGATCGGCTGCGTTGGTCGGCCGATCGCCTCGCGCAGCACGTCGGCGTTGCGCACGCCGTTTTGGCAGCTGACCACGATGGCGCCCGGCGGCGCGTGGGCGGCGATCAGCGCGCCCATCTCGGCGGTCGCGCCCGACTTCACGCAGACCAGCACGATGCGAGCCTCCGCGAGCGCGCCGGGTTCGGTCTCGATCGGCAGGTCGTCCGGGGCGAAGCGACGGTCGAGCGCGGCGTAGTCGGTCACGCGGAGGCCATGGGCCGCCACCTCGCCGGCCATGCGCGGCCGGCCGAACAAGCGCACGGGCCGGCCGGCCGCCGCCAACACGCCGCCCAGCCAGCCGCCGATGCTGCCGGCGCCGGCGATGACAAGGGGGCCGTCTTCTAACGGGCGCATGGGAGCGTATGGCGGCGGAGGATCATGGAATGGAGGGAAATGGGCGCGGGCTCCTTCTGGGTCGCAGCGTCGCGGGAGACGACGCCGCCGAGGGGACACCCATCTGGGGCCCGCGCCCGCGGGTCAAGGCTGCGCAAGCAACCGAGCCACCGCATGCAGCCGCTCCCGACAGAGGCCATGGGCCTCCGCCAGCGCGATCACATAGAGCGCCGCCTCGCGCTGCGCCGCCGTCTCCCCAGGCGGGGCGGGCCGGTCCGGACAGCTGAGCAGCGCCGCCGGCACCTCCGGGCGCACCAGCTCAAGCCGGGGCTCAGGCTTAGCGCAACCGCTCAAGAGCGCGGCGCAGCACAGGGGCCAGAACCCCGTCCTCCATCTCGGGCGCATCGATGGCCTCCTCTCTGGCGAGGGCGGCGGCCCTGCGGCGCGCCTCCAGCTTGGTTTGCGCCTCGGCCAAGGCGGCCAAGGCGTTCTCACGGTCTTTCAGGAGCGCCCGGTGCAGCGCCACATCGTGGTGCAGCCGGACGCGTTCGGCGCGGAGATCGGCGTTCTCGCTGCGGAGATGGCCGATCCAGAGCCACACGAAGCCGGCGAGCGCGATGGCGAGCACCACGCCGGCGGTTTTCAGCGGCGCGGCGGAGACGAACTGCAGCAGCGCGTGCGGCGCGCCGGCGAGGGCGGCGAGCCCGGCGGAGAGCACGGCCATCAGGCTTTCCCCCCGCGGGACACCGTCGCGCCGCGACGGCTGGCGGACGCGGTGAGGCAAGGCGGCTGAGCCGCGCGGCGGCCGAGCCCCTCCCCCACCGCCCGCAGCCAATTGCGGTCGTCTTGCGTGGCGAAGCCCAAATAGCCGAGCGCCACGGAAGCGGAGAGCGCCAAGAGCCCCAGGAAGGCCGTCTCCCGGAGACGGTCATCGGGTCCGGCGATGATGATGTAGGCGCCGAGGAGCGCGCAGAAGCCCAGGATCGCCTGGATCATCCGCCAGCGCCGGATCCATTGCGACCGCGGCGGGGCGACGTCATCGCCTGAGGCCACCGCCGCTCGGGCGGCGGAGCGAGTGTTTGCATGGAGTTGGGGCATGGGAGGGGCTCCTTCTTTTTGAGCGTTGGGGATGGGGGATGGGGAACGGGGGGCGAGCGGCGGCGCAGCCGATGGGGAAGCGCGGCCATCTCAACGCCTTGAAACCGCCGCTGCGTGGCGATCCGCTGCAGGTCGGGGCGTTCGGTTGGAGATCAGGCGCGATGAACCGTTCGAGACGGGGGCGCTCTGGGGTCAGCGCGCGAAAGGCGGTGGCCCTCACCGCCGCTCTGTTCGCCGGAGCGCTTTGTTCCGGAGCGTTTTTCACCGGAACGCGAGCTGTCGCGGCGGGGGAAAAAAGCGCGGCCGAGCGTGACACGGCGGCGGCGACGGCGACGGCGACGCGGACCTGCGGCGTCGCCTCCTATTACGCTGACAGCTTGGCCGGAAACCCCACCGCCAGCGGCCCGCCCTATGATCCCCAGGCCCTCACCGCGGCCCATCGCACCCTGCCCTTCGGCGTCCGGCTCAAGGTGACCCGCGGCGCGGCGGAAACTCACGTCACCGTCAATGACCGCGGCCCCTTCATCGACGGTCGGGTGATCGACCTCTCCCGCCGCGCGGCCGCCGCCCTCGATCTGCTCACCATTGGCGTGGCGGAGGTCTGCTATGAGGTGCTGGACCGTTGACGGCGGGGTGAGGAGCCGATGATCCGGCCGCGACGGCGGCGCGCCTCGACGCGAACGGGGCGGCGCTCCTAACCTGCGCTCCTTTGCGGGAAGTGCTGGCCGGGAGTGCTGGCCGGGAGTGCTGGCCGGGTGTGCTGGCCGGAAGTGTGAGCGGGGAGCGCAGGCCATGTCGACGCTTTGGATTTGGCTAAAGCGCGTGGCGCTGCTGCTGGTGTTGGCCATCGGCGCCGGCGCAGCCTATGGCGGCTATCTCTCTTACGCGCCTGCGGATCTGGGCCTGGAGGGCAAGCCCACCGTCGCGCCCGCGCCTGGCCCAGAGGCGTCCCAGGACGGCGCGCTCACCTACCGCTTTCTCGGCAACACCAATCTGTTGATCTCAGATGGCGAGACGAGCCTGCTCACCGATGGCTGGTTCTCCCGCTTCTCGACGCGGACGCTGATGCTCGGGCGCATCGCACCGGATCTCGACGCCATCCAAGCCGGGCTCGAGCGCGCGGAGATCGACCGGTTGGCCGCGGTGATCCCGGTGCACTCCCATTTCGACCACGCCATGGACAGCCCCGAGGTCGCCAAGCGCACCGGCGCGCTGCTGGTGGGCTCCTCCTCCAGCGCGAATATCGCGCGCGGCTGGGGTCTGCCGGAGGCGTTCATCCGCGTCGCCCGCTCCGGCGAGCCCATGCGCTTCGGCGCCTTCACGGTCACGCTGATCGACAGCAAGCACTTCCCTTTCCCGAGCGAATTCGCGCGGGAGCAGGCGGGGCTTGGACAGGCCATTGAGCAGCCCTTGTTCACCCCCGCCGCGCCGAGCGACTATAAGGAGGGCGTCTCCTACAGCGTGCTGATCGAGCATCCCGAGGCGACGCTGTTGATCCAAGGGAGCGCCGGCTTTGTGGAAGGCGCGTTAGATGGGCTGGATGTGGACCTCTTGTTCCTCGGCATCGGCGGGCTCGGCAGCCAGACGGAGGCCTATCGGCGCGCCTATTGGGCGGAAGTGGCGGACGCTGTGCGGCCTGAGGTGATCGTGCCGATCCACTTCGACAGCCTCACCGCGCCCTTGGCCGATGAATTGACCCCGCCAAGCCGGCTTTGGTCAGAGGCGCTGGGCTTGATGGCGGAGAAGTCCATCCGGGATTTCGAGGCCCTCGCCGCGGAGGCGGGCGCGCCTGTGTTTTTCCCCGAGCTTTGGGTGCAAGTGCCCGTGCGCGCCGCGCTCGACGCCGCCTCAGCCCGCCCCCGTTAGCCGGCGCATACAAAAGCGCCGGCGCAGCTCTGGGCCGCGCCGGCGCAGTGTTGGTCAAACAACGCTTCGGTCAGAACTTGTAGCTGAGCCGCGCCCGGATGGAGAAGACGTTGTCGAGCTCTGTGGTGGCGAAGCCGACGGTCTCTTCTTCGTCAAAGAAGTAATAGAGGCCCTCCACGCCGGCCACGAACTCCTCCGTGACCAGATACTCGACCCCGGCGCCGCCGACCGCGCCCACGGCGAACTCGTCAAAAGTCGCGCTTGCGGCCCCATTGAAGGCGGAGCCCTCCCAGTCGGCGAAGCCGACGCCGCCGGTCAGATAGGCCAGCCACTCACCATTGGTGTGGCCAACGCGGGCCCGGATGGACGCGAGATAGTTGATCTCCGCGCTGGCGCCGAAGGGCGTCTGGGTCACCACGGTGACCGGCGCGGCCCCCACGACGGGCGCTGTCGTCACGACTGTATTGACGCCGCTGAAGCTATCTTCCGCGTCGAAGAGATAGCTGATGTCAGCTTCCAGGCCGATCATCCAATCTTCGTTGAATTGGTAATTGTACCCCACCTGGCCGCCGGCCAGGGGGCTGTCGAGGTCAAGCTCCGCCGTCCCCAGTCCGCCAAGCGTGACGTCGGCGTCGGCGAAGGCGTAGCCCGCATGTCCGCCGACATAGAAGCCTTCCCAAAGCAGCAAAGGCGGCGGCGGCAACACCGGAGCCGGCGGCGGCGCAGGCTGCGGACAATCGACGTATGAAAGTGTTCCTTTGTCGAAACACTGCTCTTGCGCGGAGGCGTCTGTTGGCCCGCCCGCGGCCGCCAACACGCCGAGCGCCGCGACGCTTAAAATAATGCTGCGCATCTTCCCATCCCCTGATGAAATCAACAACTCCCCGATTAACCGATAGAAGCGGGCGTCTCCGCCTCCAATGCGGATTCCGCAATCCATAACGCTCCGCGCACATCTGTTGCAGCTTAACGACAGCACGCGGGACCATGTGCAGGGGGGCGGCGCCGGGTCAGCGCGCCGCCCCCCTCCTTTTTCCGAGCCTCTCGGTTTATTCCGCCGCTCAGAAGTCGTTGAGGGTGTGAGCCTCACCGCCGAAGACGTCGAGACCGCGCGGGCGACCCGACGGCGATACCGCTCATCCTTGCGGTAGCGCGGATCGTTGATCGCCTGGGCGATCTGCTTCGGCGACCGGAGATATCGAGCCCGTCCCTGTCATCGGCCTCGGCGCGCCGCCCGTCTCCGCCGCCCTTAAAGGCTGCTGGACGCTCATCAAGTTGCGGGGCGCCGTCGGCCTCGAGCGGAGTGCTTGAGGCGCGGTTTGAGGGCGAGCCGCGCTCTCCTGCACGATCTTGGGAGCGCGCTTTGCTGCGGTCCTCGGACAAACCCGAGGGTTCCGCTTCAATGAGCGCGTCCCAATCTGTCGTCTCAGCCTGTTTTGGCTTTGACGGCGCGAGAGGGTGAGGGCCGGCCGGGCTTGTGTCGGCGCTGGGCGCTCCAGCGTCGATCGGGGTCAACCCGTGCGTCAGGGCGCTCCGCCACCGCCTGACGCCGCCGGCCTGTGCGCCGCTCGGTTCCGACGCGACGCTGTCCTGGGGCTCGCCTTCCTTGGGGGAGGAGAAGGACGCCCGGTGAGCGGCGGGGATCCCGTCCAACAACGTCGCAGACCAGGGATGTTGGCGGGCCAGCTGAGCCGCCCGTGGGGCGGACCAAGCGGCGTGTCGACGCTGCTCCGACGGCTCGTCTCGCAAACCCTCACGCCACTCTTCCCGCCGATCCTCTTGTCGATCTCTCCGATCGCTCTTTGCATCCCATTGGGGACGCGTATCGACAAAACCGGGCGAAGAGAAACCGGCGTAAGGTGACACGGGCGCTTCGGTGCGGACGGACGGCGCCGCAGGCGGCTTCGCCAGCCGGCGCGACGGGCTGCTGGCCTGGATCAAACCCGCTTCGGTCGCGCCGCGCGCGTCGATGATTAGTGGTGCAAATTGCTCGAACATTTAGTCTGTCACTTGCTTTGTTTTTTTCGCTGCGCAGGAATCGGCCGGGATAATCGCAGCATTACGATTTCACTTCCTCTCTGCTTTTACATTTGCATGGGCTTGACGGAGGATCAGGTCGAGTTCTTCTAGTGTCATCTTCAGCTTCCTTTTGCTTGGTTTATTTACTCTAGTTTATTACGATTTACTGACCAATTATTGCGAGTTTGAAATTCAGAAACAAAGAAATGGTGAGAGTATAAACAAGTAAGCCGTTATCATTATAGACATAACTCCCAAATAACGATATAGATTTAAACTTTTTTCGGAAAGACTGTTTGAAATAACCGGGACCGCGATGACAATCATCACGCTCAAAGCGATGATCCCTACAAACCAGTACTGTTCTAATAAGAAGTTGCACACGGCGCTATCTCAGATTATTCCGGTCTAATGAGGAACAGAAGGGGATCATCGCCGTTTTCGGGATCCATGACCAGTTCGACAAGGGCCAATGGAGCCGCGTCTATGGTGCCTCATATGGGGTCCCGCGACGGTCGAGCCGCCGCGGGAGTGATGGTTCAGGCCAGCCGTCTCCTCGCGTCAGAAGATGCTGCTTTTCGCCAACCGCGCGGCGACCTGAGCGCGATACGCCGGGTCCTTCTTGTGGCGCGGGTCGCGGATCGCGGCGGAGACGTCCTGCGCCCAGGGGAACACGCCTTCAGGCCCGGGGGCCGGTTCGCCGCGGGTCAGCTGACGGGCCACGCCGGTCGTCCCATCGCAGCGTCAGGCGCTCAAGCGGGCCGTTGTCCGCCGCGTTCCACTTAGGTCCTTGACCTATGGTGCGCTCCGGTATTTATAGGTCGCCGACCTATTTCCACGCTCTGGGCGAGCGGGAGTTAACGTCGAGAGGAGGCTGCTTTGGTCGCCCCATTGACCGCCCGCGGGCAGTCGACCCGACGCAAGATCTTGGGCGAGGCCCGAGCGCTCCTCGTCCAGAACGGCTACGACGCCCTCGTCTTGCGCAGTGTCGCAACGCGATGCGGCTTAACGCTTGGCAACCTTCAGTATTATTTCAAAACGCGGGAAGACCTGATCTACGCGTTGATCGAGGCCGAAGCCTCACGGGATCTCGCCACGATCGAAGCGGCGTTGGCGTCTGTCGGGGAACCCGAGGAACGGCTTAATCAGATCACCAGAAGACTGCTGACCCAATGGGATGATGAGGCGAGCGCCGTCTATTCGACACTCGCCCTCCTGCGGATCGACAGACCCGCCTTTCGACAGCTTCATGAAGAGCTTTACCGCACACATTACCGCGCGCTGGAGGACGTCATCGCGCGCTTTCCCAATGGGCTGTCGGCGCGCGCCCGCGCGACCCGCGCTCAACTCATCACCGCCCTCATCGACGGCGCGGCTCTGCAGGTTCCCGCCCAAGGGCGGGAGGCGTTCTTCGAGGAAGTCGTCACTCTCGCGCGCGCAATCGCGATGGAGAATGCGGCGGATGATCAGCCGGAACTGTCTAAATCGCGCCGAGGTCCCTGATGTCCCCTGAAAAACGCCACTTTCTCGTCGTCGCGAGCGCATCACGCGGGGCGCGCTTCTTTGTAAAAGACGCCTTGCGACGGGGCCACGACGTCACGGCGCTGTGCCGCGCGCCGGATGACGCCGCCGCTCTCCAACGCATGAACGCGCTTCTGGCCGAGACCAAACTCACCAAAGGAGGCGACAGCGACGCCGAGCGCCCAGGCGTTTTGAAAGCGAGTTCTAAGAACGTCACGGATGACAGCACCTATCAGGAGGTGTTAGCGGCCGACCCCACCATCGATGCGCTGTGTTGCTTTGTCGGCGTCACCTCGCATCGAGACATGATGAACTCGAGTCTGAAACTCTACGCGCGCACAATGACCGCGATGGTCAACGGCATGCGACAAAGTCGATGGGTTGAAACATTCTATCACGGATCAGTCGGATCGACCGGTCTTCCAGGTTCGAGCACAGTCGGCTGGCCGCAGAATTATAATCTACTGTTCAAGTTCTACTGCTTTGTCTTGGTTCCGATGTTGTATCCCGTCTACCGCGATGTGACGGATAGTGAAAACATACTCGCGCATGCGGGGTCTGAAGGGCTGAAATTCATTATCTTTCGACCCGCCATGCTCACCGATGGCCCCGCCCAGCGGCGTGTCGGCTTCAGTTTTAACAACACATCGATGGACGAAGGCGACCTCCCTCTACGCCATGCGGACGTCTCCATCGCGCGCGAAGATGTGGCGGAACAGATCCTTCACGTCGCGACGCTATCGCCTTCGGAGCGGAGCATGTGGCATGGGGCGGGCGTCTATATGGTCACCATGAAGGACACGTATCGCGGGAGCTTTGTTCACAGGCCGTAACCGGCGGCCGATCTGGATGTCGACCGGCGCAGGCGCGCCTCCGAGGCTCTAGCCGTTTAACGAGAAGCCAATCCTCAAATGCGAGGCGTCTGGAACAGGGATGGCCCGTGGGAGCGGCGCCCCCACGGGATCAGTGCATCGCCGTTAGAAGATGCTGCTTTTCGCCAACCGCGCGGCGACCTGAGCGCGATACGCCGGGTCCTTCTTGTAGCGCGGATCGCGGATCGCGGCGGAGACGTCCTGCGCCGAGCGGAACACGCCGTCCGGCGCGGGGGCCGGTTCGCCGCGGGTCAGCTGCGGGGCCACGCCGGTCGCCTTCTGATGCGCGGCGCATAGGCCCTGCACCGCGAAGCGCGCGCGGTCGGGAGAGGTCTCCACCGCCTCCTGATAAGCGCGCAGCTGCTCCGGCGGCAGGTTGTCCCGCCCCCAGGCCAGGGCCGCTTTGAAACGCTGCTCGCCGCCGGCGATGTCATGGGCCTCGCGGGTCAGCTGCTCGCCGCGGGCGATCTGCCCATCGATATACGCATCGACCACGCGGCGCGGGATCCCGGCTCCGGCCAAAAGGCTATAGCTTTCATCAGAGAGACGCCCGAGCGCTTCATACTCCGCCTCGAGCGCGGAGACGTCGAGGCCGCCGGCGGCCTCGCCGGGCTCGGTCGCCTGCGCGATCCGATCGCCGACGAAATCATGGACGCCTTCATCAAGCATCGGCTCCTGCTGCGGGGCGCGCGGCGTCTCGCCCCGGGCGATGGCGGCGCGGCGGCGCGCGTCGGCGGCGGCCAGGGCGGCTTCTTCCGGGGTGCGGAACTGGAGCCGGCCCGAGGGCTCCTCTTCAAAGCGGGCGATGGGGCCGCCCTCGGGACGGGAGGTGAAACGCATGCGGGGCATGGGGTGGATCCTTTCTGATCAGAGGAAGAGCCGCCGCGCCTCTTGGGAGAGACGCGGCGGCGGCAACATCCTTTTGTGGATGTATTGGGAGAGGGCGCGCGACGCGACGGGGCGGGTCCCGGTTAGTCGCGCGGCCCAGAGGCTTGCTGGAGCGACGCCAGCATTGGCCCAATCCGCTGCGCCAGCTGCGCGAGCGCGGCTGGATCGATCGCCGGCGCTGCAGGGGACGATACGCCGGTCGCATCGCCGCCCGCGTCGACGCCAACGCCCTCCGGAGAAGGAGACGTTGGCAGGGGCGCGGACAGGGGCGTCGGGCGGATCAGCGCGTCGGCGTGCACGCCGATGGCCGCGGAGGCCTGGGCCAGCATGCGCCCGAGATCGAGCTGCGCGGCCAGCGGCGTCTCCGCCAGCTTGCCCACCTGGCCCAAAAAGCCGACAAACGCCTCCAGGCGCTGCAGCTCCCGCCCGCGGCCGAGCGCGTCGAGCCCGGTGACGATCCGCGGCCGCACCACGCCCAAGGGCAAAGGCGGCAGCAGCCCTTCGCGCGCCTTGTGATGCAGCAGCAGGGACACCAGCGGTTTCTGCAGCTCCTCGGCGAGGACGCTGTAGACGCCGCCCAGCGCGTCCTCGAGTTCGGCCGCCATGAAGCGCACCTCCTCGGCTGTCACATAATCGGCGTCCCGCTTGACGGCGCTGTTGAGCAGGAAGGCGAAAGATAGGCGCTCGTTCAACATCTTGATCGCCTCGAAAGCGACGCGGAAATCATTGAACTTATTGGCCTGCACGATGGAGACGTCCTTACCGTCGCCATCGATGATCGCGCCGTTCTCCGCCTCGGCCAGCTCCTCGGCGTCAGTTTGCCCATTGGGCGAGACCAGCACCGTCATGCGGGAGGCGGCGGCGGAGCCCTCGACAATGGCCTGCATCAGCCCTTCGAGGGAGCGCAGATCGCCCAGATACTCCTCCACATGCCCACGGCCGTAATCTTCGCCGTCCACATGGGTCCAGCGCAGCGCCAACCAGTCGAGCCTGTCTTTCGGGTAACGGCCGGCGGAGCCCGGGATCTCCTGGCCGAGCGCTTCTTGCACGACGCTCCAATAGGCCTCGCCCGAGCCGCCCGTCTCAAGGCGGATCCAGGTGTAGAGATCCACCGTGCGGTCGGCGTTTTGGAGGGGCGCGCCCGCGGAGAGGGTGCGGCCGGTCAAGGGCTCCACGCCGCCCCGCGCGCCCGCGTCGACGCCCTCGGGAAGCGTGTCCGGCGCCACGGTTTCACGGAGCACGATCTCCCGCACGCCGCCGAGCGCGTCCCGCTTGACCACGTAGCGGTCGAGCCGGAACACCCGCGCCCCGCCCTCAGGGTTGAGATGCAGGAGGCAGTTGCCGGACACGATGAGATGGCGGAGCGCCGCATGCAGCGCCGCGCGCACGAAACCCGTCTCGATCTCGGCCATCACCGCGCGCTCAATGCGGCCAAGCGCCGTCTCAACGGCCTGCGCCGCGTCCTGCAACGCCGCCGCTTGCGGGGCGGCGATCGAAGCTTCTGAACGCGCGCCCGGGGCGTCGGCCTTCGGGGCCTCGCCGTCTTCGGCGGGCGCGTCCTCACCCATCGCCGCCAAAGCGGTCTCGTCCACGGTGAGGCGGAAGAACGGGGTGTTGGGCGGGAATTGGGCCAGCAGCAGCTTGTTGGCCAAAGTGTTCACGCCGCGGGCGCCGACGCCCTGATAGGGGGTGGGCAAACTGGAGAGGCCGCTATGCCCGTCGGGCGGAAGCAGGCTCGGGGTGGTGAGCTTGGCGGCCTCGCGGCCTCGCTCCAGAAAGGGGCGGCGCGCGGCTTCAAGGGCGGC
>JBCCTM010000084.1:0-11153 GCA_039198535.1 Pseudomonadota bacterium | reverse complement strand
GCGCGGCTCTCCACCTGAAAGACGCCGATGGAGTCGCCCGTCTCCAGCATGTCGTAGACCCGCGCATCCTCCGCCGGCAGCGTGGCTAAGCTCCAATTGTCCCCGTGATGGCGTTCGATCAGTTCGAAACTTTTGCGCAAGCAGGTCAGCATGCCGAGGCTCAGCACATCCACTTTGAGGATGCCGAGCGCGTCGATGTCGTCCTTATCCCATTCGATGACCGTGCGGTCCTCCATGGCGGCGTTCTCAATGGGGCAGAGTTCATCGAGCCGACCCCGCGTCATGATGAAACCGCCCACATGTTGGGAGAGGTGCCGCGGGAAGCCGATAATCTCGCCGATCAGGCGCAGCGTCATACGCAACCGGCGGTCGTCTGGGTCGAGGCCGATCTCCCGGAGTCGCGCCTCGGTGACGTCGTCGTCGCCCCAGCCCCAAATTTGGCTGGCCATGGCGCTCAGCGCGTCCTGGGAGAGGCCCATGGCTTTGCCCACTTCGCGGATGGCCGCGCGGCTGCGGAAATGGATCACCGTGGCGCAGAGGCCGGCGCGCTCTCGGCCATAGCGCTCATAGATGTGCTGGATCACCTCTTCGCGGCGCTCATGTTCGAAATCCACATCGATATCCGGCGGCTCGTCCCGCGCTTCGGAGACGAAGCGCTCGAACACCATCGAGCACACTTCGGGACCGATCGCCGTGATCCCGAGGGCGTAGCAGACCACTGAGTTGGCGGCGGATCCGCGGCCTTGCGCGAGGATGCCACGGCCCTCTGCGAACGCGACGGTGTCTCGAACGGTTAGAAAATACCGCGCGTAATCAAGTTTGCTGATCAGCGCCAATTCATGGGCGCACATCGCCCGCACTTTCTCCGGCGCGCCCTCGGGATAGCGTTGATCCAGCCCAGCCCAGGCCAGCGTCTCCAGCCGCTCCTGCGGATCCACCGGCGCCCCGGTGAGCGGGTCGCGGGACACTTCATCTGGATACTCATAAGTCAACTCATCCAGCGAGAACCGACAGGCGGACGCGATCTCCACGGTGCGGGCGACGGCGTCCGGATGATCTGCGAAGAGGCGGGCGATCTCCGCGCCGGAGCGCAATCGACGCTCGGCGTTGGGCAGCGCGAGGGCGCCCAATTGGTCGATGGTGACGCCCTCGCGGATGCAGGTGAGCACATCCGCTAAGCGTCGCCGCCGCGCGGAATGCATGAGGGGATCGGCGGTGGCCAGCATGGGCGCGCCGGTGCGGTTCGCCATCGTCTCATAGCAGCGGAGCCGCCAGGCGTCCCGGCCGTCATAGGCGGGGCGGGCCGCCAGAAACACTTGGCCTGGCAAGCGGGTGGCCGCCTCGGTCAACTCCGCCTCCACTCGGTTCGCCGCGTCGCCCCGCGCGCTGAGCCCGTCATGATATTTGGTCGGGGGGAGGTCCAGGGGGCCGCTCAGAGGGTCGCTCAGGGGATCGGGCGGCGCCGCGATGAAGATCAGCCCTTTCGCCCAAGCCCAGAGATCAGCGCGCCGCAGGCGGCATCCGCCTTTCTCTGTGCGGCGTTTGCCGAGGGTGAGCAGCCGGCATAAGCGTCCATAGGCGGCGCGGTCGGCGGGCAGCGCGATCCATTCGACGGCGCTATCCTCCGGCGCTAGGCGAGACGCCACCAAGAAGCGACCCGCCCACGCCGGCGTCTCCGCGCCAAGATCCGGCCCTTGCGCCATCACGGTTTTCCGGTCGGAGGTGTCGACTTTCCGCCGCGGTGAGAACAGCTCCGCCGGGCTGGGCGCGTCGGCCGCCTCCGAAGCGCTCGCGCCGTTCTCCTCTCGCTGCGGCGCCGTGCGGGCGCGTCCGGTTTCCGCGCGGGCCACCACATCTCGATGGGTGATGTTGGCGCTTTCACGCAGCTTCAGAGCCACCTGCGGCTGGGCGCCTGGCATGTCCTCAGCCGCCTCCTGTGCGCGCCGCCACGCCTTGTTAAGCGCCCGGGCCGCCACATGCGCGCGCACAACGCCAGCCACGGTGTTCCGGTCTGCGATGGCCAGGGCGTCCAGGCCGAGGGCCGAGGCCCGCGCCACATACTCCTCCGGATGCGAGGCCCCGGTCAGAAAGGTGAAATTTGACGTCGCGCAAAGCTCGGCGAAGCGCGGCGGCGCCTCGACGACTTCGCTGTTTGAGGCGCTGTGATCGCCGGCCATTCCCCGCTTCCCGCAAATTCCGACTCGACCTTGTTCTCATCTTGTTCTATGAACATATGCAGAACAGCGCAACAGAGAATAAGCGGTTAGGAGGTTTGGAATGCGGATGTATGAGGGCCAAGGGGCGGGGGAGCCGGCGCGACGGTCGGGAGCGGTTTATGAGCAAGCCGTTTCGGCGGATGTGTTCTCTCCAGAAGAGTTGCGCGCTCTGCGTCGGAGTTACTTCGAGCGGCTCACCGACGGTGAACGCCGTATTTTAGAGGCGTTTGAAGGTCCGCTGCGAGACGGCGCGCCGGAAGAGGCCCGTTTGGCGGCGTTTGCGGAGCTCCGCCGGTCCCGTCGACTGCGTGATTACGTCGAGGCCGAAGAGGCCTGTCGTGTGGCGGACAGGGTGGAGGCGCTTGGCGTCAGGTTAGCGCCCAGGGGCGACAGTTAAGGACAGAAGCGACATCGGCCTTGGAGCCGGCTGGTCGCGCCCGCCTCTCACATGTCCATGGGTGGTCAATATGGATGAAACGACCCCAGAAATCAGCGGCGGGCCGCTTGGGGATCAGCCACAGGCGTTGCGATGGCGACGGGTTCACGAGGTGTGCGGATCCGCTCGGGCGGCGTTCGCCATGGTTCAAGCGGCGCATCTCCAAGGTCCGCTCCTTTGGATCCAACCGGAGGCGGCGGTCGAACGTCCCGACCCCTTTGGTTTGGCGCGATTTATTGATCCGGCGCGGGTGATCTTGACGCTGACGCCACGCGAGGAAGACGTGTTTTGGGCCATGGAGGAGGCTCTACGCTCCGGGGCGGCCCCCTTGGTGGTCGCGGAGGCGGCGGCCCGGGGGCCCCACGCCATGGCGGATCTCACCCGAAGCCGACGCCTGCAATTGGCGGCCGAGGCGGGCGGAGCGCTCGGCGTGATGCTCACCAGCGCGGCCTCGGCGGCGCGGAACTCTAACGCCGCTGAGACGCGATGGTTGGCGGAGCCGGCTTCGGGGCGGCAGGCGGGCGAAGACGATGCGGCGCTCAAGCCGGTTTGGCGGTGGCGATTGCTGAAGAACAAGCGCGGCGGCCTTGGCGCGTGGCGGGTGCGTTGGCTGAAGTCTGAGCCGTGGAACGCTCTCCAATCCAGGCCTGAGCCTGGAGTTGGGCCCTTGAAAAGCGCGCGTCGCGGGCGAGGCGCTCAAGGCGCCGCGGAGCAGACGTCAGCGCCGGGCCTTTCGGCGTCACATGCGGCGTCGCGCGACGCGTTCTCAAACGCTGGTTTGCAAGAGGCGGTGCAAGAGGCGGTGCAAGAGGCGCGGCCGCAGCCGGTCGGGATGGCGGCGAGAGATGGGGCTCGGGAGATCGGGGCTGGGGAGATCGAAGTTGGCGATGTTGGGGAGTGTTGGGAGCCCTGGCGGGTTGGCGAGCAGCCGTCGCATCTTGTCGTTGTGGCTGCCGAGGGCCGCGGCCGAGAGTGTGTTGCGGCGTGAGCGATTGGCGCCGGAGACGCCGCTGGCCGTGCTCGCCGACGAAAAGGGGGCGCTACGCGTGCTGAGCGCTACGGCCGCCGCCGAGCGCATGGGCGTGCGGTTTGGACAGAGCGCGGCAGATGCGCGGGCGGTCTATCCCGAGCTTGTCAGCCGCATGGGCGAGGCGGGCGCGCAAGCGGCGCTCACGGCGGCGCTGCTCCGCTGGGCTCAGCGATTTTGTCCTTGGGCGGCGGAGGATTGGAGCGGCGCGACGGGCGCTCCCTTCGGATCTGGGCGCGCCATGGCGACGCGGTCCGCCCCGCGCGGCGCGCTGTCTGAGCGAAGCGCGTCCATAGCGGCAGGCCGGGGTGGCGACCTCAATGGCGGACCACCGCTGAGAGGCGCGCTTTCTCTGGCGTTGGACGTCACGGGGTCGACGCATCTGTTTGGGGGGGAGGCCGCGCTCGCCTCGCGCGTGCTCTCAGAGTTGCGCACGCTTGGCTTCTCCGCGCAGGCGGGCTTGGCGGACGGATTGGGGGCCGCGTGGGCGTTGGCTCGATATGGGGCGAACGCCGCCGGATGGGCGATCGCGCCGCCTGGCCAGTCGCGTCAAGCGTTGGGCCGCTTGCCGCCCGCATGCCTCAGGCTCGAGCCGAAAGCCGTTGAGGGACTGGCTCGCCTGGGCGTGGGTACCGTCGAGGCGCTGGCCGCGCTGCCCCGGGGCGCGGTGTCCCGTCGATTTGGTCCGGGCGCGCTCAGGCGGATCGACCAGGCGTTTGGCTCCGAACCCGAACCCATTGCGCCGCAGCGCGCGCCGGCGCCCCATGCGGTGCGCTTGTCTTTGCCTGAGCCCATTGGTCGTCTTGATGATGTGCGCGCTGGTCTGGGTCGACTGTTGGAGCGGCTGTGCGCCCGGTTGGCTCGAGAGGGGCTGGGCGCGCGTCGGCTTGTATTGGAGTTGCGGCGATCGGATCGATCGACGGCGTGGGTGGAGGCGGCGATGGCTCGGCCCGAGCGCGACGCGACCCGGATCGCCCGATTATTCGAGCGGCCGTTGCAAGGGGTCGACGCCGGGTATGGCGTGGATGGGATGCGCCTAGAGGCGGTCTGGGTGGACCGTGTGCAAGCTCGGCAAATTGCGGCGCCGTCCGATGTGCGGCGTGGGATGAGAAAGCAGACCGGCGCGTCGTCGCCGCGCCAAGCGCCGGCGGTGGCGGTGGCGGTGGCGGAGAAGGCGGCGAAGAAGGCGGCGGGGAAAGGGCTGCGGGCGACGGGGTCGGCTGACGGCGCGAAGGGGTCGGAAAGCGCGCCCATCGCCGCTCTGCGAGCGTTGACGTCGACCGCTACGGAGGCGGGGACGGCCGCGGCCCAGGGGCCTTCGCCGGGGCCTTCGCCCGGCGATGCTGAAGACCGTATGGCGGCGTTGCTGACGAGTTTGGGCGGCCGGCTCGGATTTGATCGGTTGCTGCGCTTCGCGCCGGCGGAAAGCCATCTGCCGGACCATGCGACGCTGGCTTTTTCAGCGGCGTATGTGGGGTCGGATCAGGCGGAGCGGCTTGATTGGTCCAGCGCCGCCGCCGCGCGTCCGCCGCGCCCGTTGGTGAGTTTCGCGCCTGAGCCGGTCTCATTGGGATCGGCGTCGCCGCGGCGGCGGGACGGTCCTATCAGAGACGCGTCGGAGAAGGCGTCGACTGGCCAGACTTGGGCGAAAGCGCGAGAGGGCCGGGGCCCGCCCCCGCAATTTGAGTGGCGTGGAACGCGCCATGAGGTGGCCATTGCGGCGGGGCCTGAGCGGATTGCGCCGGAATGGTGGTGGGACGCGCCCGCATGGCGGAGCGGCGTCCGAGACTATTGGCGCGTCGAGACCAAGGAGGGCGCGCGCTTGTGGTTGTTCGAGACCCCCGAAGCCGCCGCCGCGGCCCCGCGATGGTTTGTGGTGGGGCGGTTCGCTTAAGACGCAAGAGATCGGCCTTCAGATCGATGGGCGGCCGATGGGGTCGGCGCGCCAGACCGGGGCGGAGCATTTGGAAGAGACAAACACTTGGCAGGGCGGCGCATCCGGCGCGCGGCACGCCGCACGCCGCTGTGGTTGAGCCCATGCGCGCCCCTGCGTCCAGCGACGCCTTCGCTTCCCTCACTGTACTCTCGGCCGTCGAAAGAGCGTGTCGAGACGCCAAGCCCCGCATCGCCGGAGACCGGTTCAGTAGATCCGCTCTCGCACAAAAAGCGCTTTTTTCGACGCGTCTTCACCAACGCCGAATTATGTCGGTCGCTCCGCCGAGCGGCGGGGGCTCATTGGGGCATGTCGCCTCATAGGGTTTGTTCGCGGCATGGGCGGCCGAGTTCGCGGTCTCAACGCCTCAAACGGAGGGACCGCAGGCGAAATTCGCCATCGAGGCGGATCGGCGGGACCGCGGTCCCTTCGTGATCGTCGGGTACGGATGCTCGAGCGCTTCGGCGTTCGACCGCCGCCCCTGATCGCGTCGCCTGGCGACATCGGCCCTCAACGACGGTCCGCTGCGCCGCCGCTCGCTCCAGCCGGCGGATTTGGAAAAGCGCGCCTGGTTGGCGAGCCGGGCCGCAAAAGAAGCCTGGGCCGCCACCAGATCGCGACGGTCTCGACCCAGCGCAACGCGATGTGACGCAGGTCTCTCAACTGTGGCGGCGGCTTCCGTCGCGCAGGCGGTGGGTGGACGGAGCCGCGCTCTCCGCAGCCGATGGTGGGCGCGCGCCACGCCTCTGATCGGGACAATCGCTATCCGCCCCGTGTCTGGCGCGGAAGGCGAGGCTCAGCCGCGACGGCGCGCGATTGCCGCCAACGAGCGACCGCTCCGCACTCTACCCGGCCCCGCATTCGCGTTCTGCGTCAGGCCCTTCGACTTGTCTCCCGCGTCGTCACGCGAGGGGGATGGCGATATTGTCGATGAGCCGCGCGCGGCCGAGATGCGCCGCTGCGAACAAACGCGCCTGTGAAAGCGTCGCATCGCGCTCGCTCGCGGTGGTCGCCGATCCGACCGCCAAGGGATCTAGCGTTTCACCATCCAAGGCGCTGAAATAGTCGACCTTGGAGAAGCCGACCTCCAGCAGCGCCGACCGAGCCTCGGCGCATGCGTCTTCCGGCCGCCGTCCTTCTCGGATCGCCGCCGCCGCGTCCTGCAATGCGCCATGCAAACGCGGCGCGACCGCGCGTTCCGCCGCCGTCAGATAGGCGTTGCGCGAGGAGAGCGCCAAACCGTCGGCGTCCCGTTCCGTTGGCGCGCCGACGATCTGCGTCGGGATATCGAGATCTGACGTCAGACGGCGGATCACCGCCAATTGTTGCCAATCCTTCTCACCAAACACCGCCATATCCGCGCCCGCTTGGAGCAGGAGCTTGCTCACAACCAAGGCGACCCCGTCGAAATGCCCGGGCCGCGCGGCGCCGCAGAGGCGATCCGTCAATCCGGTGACCCGAACCTCTGTGGCGAAGCCGGGCGGATACATAGCGGAGGCTTGCGGCAAATAGAGCAGATCACACCCTGCCCCGGCGAGAAGATCGGCGTCCCGCGGGGTGTCTCGAGGGTAGGCGTCGAAATCCTCGGTTGGGCCAAACTGCGTCGGATTGACAAAGATGCTGGCGACGACCCGGTCCGCGCCCCACGCCCGCGCAGTGCGGATCAAACCCAGATGGCCCTCATGGAGCGCCCCCATGGTGGGGGTCAGCGCCACGCGCAAGCCATCGCGACGCCATTGGACGATCGCACAGCGCAGGGCGGTGACGTCCCGTGCGGCATGGCTGAGGAGGGAGGCTCCAAGGCTAGCGGTGCGCGGAGAGGCTGGGGTCGACGTCAGGTCTGAACTCATGGTTCGCGCTCCCCTCCCCAACCAACGAGACGACGCGGCCGGCGCGCGCCGCGCTCATTAGACAAGATGCGCGTGGGCGATGACCAGATTATTCAGCGCCGCCGCCGTGGTCAGCGCGGTGACGCCGGCTGTGGACCAGAGCGCGAGCCGGGTCGGGATCGCGATGACGGCGAAGGCGAGGACGGCGTGGATCGCCATTTTTGGGGCGACCCACCAAGGGCCGAGCGCCTCTTGAAGCCACCGCACCAGCGGGTTTGCTTCAATTGCGCGACCGGTGCTGAGCGCGAGCTCCGTGGAGATGCAGTCGAGCCCGCCCATCACGACAACGAGAACCGCGAGGAAATGGGCGGTGTAACGCCTCTTGCGGGCGCTGGCCTGCGCCCGATTGAGCCTCTGCTCGACACTTGGCTCTTGGCCCGGCCCCATTCGACACTCCCCCGCCTTTCTGAAGCGAGGGAGCAAGGATCGAGCCTAGTGAGACGCCAGCGGATCTAAGCCCGCCCGCAGCCTAGAGCCAGCCGGCCATCTCCCGCTCGGCGATGGCGCCCATCATTTCGATATGGGCGTCATCATCATTGAGGCAGGGGATATAGGTGAAGGTCTCACCGCCGGCTTCCTCAAAGCTCTCTTTGATCTCTTCATTGATCTCTTCGAGCGTCTCAACGCAATCGGAGGAAAAGCCAGGCGCGATCACAGCGATGTTCTTCTTCCCCGCCTCGGCCAATCGAGCGACTTCTTCAACCGTGTAGGGCTGCAGCCACTCCTCAGGTCCGAAGCGCGATTGGAAGGTTGTGACGAGCTGGCCGTCTTCCCAGCCCAGCCGCTCTTTCAGAAGACGCGAGGTCTTCTGGCAAGTGCAGTGATACGGGTCGCCTTTGCGGAAATAGGATTGCGGAATGCCGTGATAAGACGCGACCACCACATCCGGTTGGGTCTCACGCTCCGCCAAATGCCGCTCAATCGACGCGGCCAGCGCCTCGATGTAGAGAGGGTGGTCATGGTAGCTGGGCGTGGTTCGGATCGCCGGCTGCCACCGCATCTTCATCAGCGCGCGGAACGCTTGATCGTTCGCAGTCGCCGTGGTCGCCGCCGCGTATTGGGGATAGAGGGGAAAAAACAGGATCCGCTCGCAGCCCTGGTCTTTCATTTTCTGTATGACGCTGGGCGTCGACGGGTTGCCATACCGCATGCAGAAATCGACGATCACATCGTCCCCATGACGGCGCGCCATCTCATCCGCGAGTTTCTTTGTCTGCGACTTGGTGATCGTCAGCAAAGGGCTCTCATTGGCCTCATTGTTCCAGATGCCGCGATAGGCTTCGCCGCTGGAGAACGGCCGGCGCGTCAGCACAATCGCTTGAAGGATCGGCTGCCAGAGCGCCGACGGCCATTCGATGACGCGTTTGTCTGAGAGAAACTCGTTCAAATACCGACGCATGGACCAATAATCCGTCGCGTCGGGCGTGCCGAGATTTGCGATCAAAAGGCCGACCTTCGCGGCCTTTACGGGCGGATGGTCGACTGAGGCGTGCGCCAGTCTGCCTTCGCCGGTCGTATCAAACATACCTCGCCTCGTCTCCGGAGCTGTGGGATCTCTGTTAGCCAACAAAGCCAAGTAGCCTAGAGCGATGTTTTCGCAAGCGCTGGATGGATTTCGGGGGCCAGACCGCCGCGCGCCGAGGGGCCCAAGGCTTGGCGCAAAATCTGGGTTGATGAGCGTTACAAAGCGTGCACTGTGCGGCGACACACCAGATGGAGAGTGGCTGTGTCCCTATTGTACCGTATTTTGTATGCCGCGCACGCCAATGGCACGCATCACAAGCTTGCGCTGCGGGGCGTCGCTGGGCTGGGCTCCGGCGACCTGTCGCCAGATGCGGCCCCCCGGTGGCGCGCGCTCTTCCTCTCGGAGGCGCCGGCGCTGTTGGAGGGGTCGAAGGCCCCGGATAAAACATTCAAAGACTTCCAAAATCACTGTCTTCACGTGGCTGATGATCCAGCCGACGATTGGGGCGGCGCGATGCGCTCCGCCGAGGAATGGTATGCGGAGACCGTCGCTCGGCTCCGGGAGGGCGCCTGGCCGGAAGCCGCCTACGCGGCGGGCGTGCTCAGCCATTACTACACCGATCCGCTGATGCCGTTTCACACCGGAAGCTCCGACGCCGAGACCATCATCCACCGGGCGGCGGAGTGGAGCGTTTCCAAGAGTTTCGAAACGCTCTTGCGCGAGAAGCCAGCCGGCGGGCGCGACGGCGACGGTCCGAGGACGGACTATGCGGCGGGCTGGGTCGGCGGTCTGGTGCGCGAAGGGGCCGTGCGCAGCCATGCGCGCTACCAGCTGCTCATCGACCATTACGACTTCGCGGTCGGGGCGAAGACGCCCGAGAAAGGCTTCGATGCGATCGCCAATGACGCCATAGCCGGCTTGCTGCGCCACGGGGCTGCGGGCTTCACCCTGCTTTTGGAGCGCGCGTGCCTCGAATCAGGGGCCACGCCGCCGGCGCGCAACCTGACGGCGCGCACCGCGGTCGCGGGCCTCAAGATCCCGGCGAAGTGGGTGATCAATAAGCTCGAGGACGCGCAGGACCGGGCGGAGGTCGCGCGGATCTTCGCAGAGTTCACGGCGACCGGTCAGGTCCAGGAGAACCTGCCGGTGGAGCAGCGGGTCGTCCGGCGGTTGAGCGGCAAGGAGCGCAATGCGGAGATCGATGCGCTCAGGGCGGCGATCGGCCCTGACCGGACGCTCATGCGGACCGCGCAGGCCGAGAAAGAGGCCTCGCCGAAGCGGCGCGCGCGCCGTCCTCGGCTGACGCGCGATGACGCGGTGGAGAAGGCGCCGTCCATCGGGCCAAAAACCGCGGCTCGTTTGGAGAGCATCGGCGTGTCAACCGTCGGCGACTTGCTGGAGCAGGATCCGAAGAAGGTGGCCTCGGGACTTGGGGATCGGCGGATCACGGCGAAGACCGTCGCCCAATGGCGGGATCAAGCGCGGCTGCTGACGAGGCTCCCGGGGTTGAAAACGGCGGACGCCGTGATGCTGGCGGCCTGCGGCTATCGCGACGTGGCTGTGATCGCCGAGGCCGATCCTGGGTTCCTTCGCGAGCAGATGGCGGCGGTGGCGCTGGTCGATCCGGTGAAGCGGGCGTTGCGGGGCGCCGCAGCCCCGAGCGTCGGGCATGTGAAGGACCTGGTCGATCAGGCCAAAGAGCTGTTGCATCAGCCGACCTCGCCGCCGAGTGTTTTGAAAGAGGCGGTGTAGAGGCCGCGCTACCGGACGCCGCGCTTGATCCTGTGTCGCGCGTCCAACGGCGCACTCGACCGACGCTTGGTGGCGTCCCAAACTCCCTTGAGCTAGGGAGCAGCTGGAATGGACAGCCATCAACAGCCGGCGCGCGCCATATCGACGGCTGTCCGCGGGTTGGCCGCGGTGGCGTTGGATTGGCTCTATCCGCCGCGCTGCTTGGCGTGCGACGACGACATTGCGGAGACAGGCGCGCTGTGTAGCGCGTGCTGGGCCGAGACCCGCTTCATCGACGCGCCGCTGTGTCGACGCTGCGGCGGGCCGCTCGCTTTTGAGGTCGAGGAGACCTCTGATCTCTTTGAGGCCGCGCCCTCTTGCCCCGCATGCCGCAATCGGCCGATGCGGTGGCGCGAGGCCCGCGCGGCGGTGGTGTATGGCGGCGCGGCGCGGCGC
>JBCCTM010000083.1:0-11280 GCA_039198535.1 Pseudomonadota bacterium | reverse complement strand
GCTGGATCTCCACCGATCCCGTCTCCGACGCCAGCGCCGCCAGCGCGCCATAGAGCGCCCGCGCCTCCGACATCGCGCCGGCCCCGCCCAGAGGGCTGATCAGATTAACCGCGCCCTTCGCTTTCTCGAGCTGGATCTCCACCGATCCCGTCTCCGATGCCAGCGCCGCCAGCGCGCCATAAAGCTCCCGCGCCTCCGACACCGCGCCGGCCCTGCCCAGATCGCTGATCAGATTAAACGCGCCCTTCGCTTGTTCGAGCTGGATCTCCGCCGATCCCGTCTCCGACGCCAGCGCCGCCAGCGCGCTATAGAGCGCCCGCGCCTCCGACACCGCGCCGGCCCCGCCCAGAACGTTGATCAGATTAACCGACGCCATCGCCCAAAACGGGTGCGCGGCGGGGTTGGCGGGTCGGGCCATCAGTCCGGTCTCGGCGAGGGCGGTGGGGAAATCCTGGGCCAGGCGGCTGGCGAACCACCAGGCGCGTTCCGGCTTCAATTCCCAGGCGAGGCGGATCAGCTGTATGGCGAGGTCGGGTTCCGCCTTGAGGTCCTCCGCCACAAGAGACTCGCCGACGATATCGGGCTCGAGTTGCGGGATGCGGGGCGCGCGGGGTCGGCCGGTGATGGCGCTGTAGAGGGCCGGGTGTCGGTCGATGTCCCATGCGGGCAGCAGCTGACCATGGGAGCCGTCAAAAACGGCGGCGTCCAACCCTTCCGTCATGGTGGCCAGCACCAGGGCGCGCCGCTCGGCGGCCGTGATCGGCGCCGCCTCGCCCGCCGCGCCGCCCGCCGGCGGCCCTTTCCAAAACGTCGCCGCATCGCGCTTGATCACATTGCGCAGCAGCGCCTCCCGGTCCCAATCCCGCACCCCCTCGCCGCGGGCGATGGCGTCGGCGATCAGATAGGCGAAGAGCGGCCGCTGACGGTCGTCGATCTCTTTCAGGACCGTCAGCGAGGCGTCGCGCCCGAGCCTGTCCCCGCCTTGGACCGCTGTGAAAATCGCCCAAGGGTCATCGAGCGCCTGCAAGACGCGGGTCGGCGCGCGGGTCGTGTTCGCGTCATTGACGACGTCGGATCTGAGGATCGTATCCAGCCAGGGCCCTTCCGGCTCCCGCTCGAGCAGCAGCACCCGGACGGGATGGCGCAAGCCGGCCCCTTGACGGGCGAGCCCGTCGAGCAACTCAGCCACCGCCGTCGTGTCGGCCCCCGCGTAATCGATGGTGATCAGCGTCGGCAGCCGCGGCGTCCAACGGCGCCAGTCGATCCCATCGAGCGCCGGCGTCGCAAAGCCGGCATTCCAAAACTGCCCGCCCGAGGCCACCGCTTGGCAGACCTCCAGCGCGAGCCGGCTTTTGCCCATGCCGCCCGGGCCCGCCAGCACCATCCAGCGGAGCGGGCTCTCATGCGGGGCGAGGAACGCCTCCAGCGCGGCGCGGTCCTGCTCTCGACCCACAAATGGGATCGCCTGGTTCTTAAAGACAAAGCGTTTGGCCTCATCGGCCCCGGCGGCGTGCGGGGAGCGAAACAGGTCCAACACCGGCTGTCGGGTTTCCTCATCGGGAGCGTAGGGCGGTTGATCGACGGTGTCGGCGAGGAACTGCGCCGCCAGCCGGACGCTCGGATGATCCGCCTTGTCCGGCTTCACCAGCGTCCAATGGTCGGTCTCCGGCACGATGTGATAATCGCCGCCACCGACGGCGCTGACCCGATCCACCGCCTGATCTTCCTCGGCCACCAGGTAAGCGAGGCGCAGTCGATCCCGCAGTCTGGTCGCCTCCTCGTCCCGCTCGAGCTGGAACAGAAAGTCCGACCCGGCGCTGAGCGCTTTGATCTGCTCTCCCGCCCCGTTGGCCTTGGCCCACTCCCACACCTGCTGCGCCGCCCCGCCGAACAGCTGGCTGAGCCCCGCCGCCGCCAGATCCCCGGCGGCCATGGCGAGGCTCGGCAGTTGCGAGCCCTTGCCGGGCGTCGCGAAGAACAGCACCCGGGAGACGCGGCATGGCGGCCCGCCGGGGGCCTGCGCGGCGCGCAGCGCGTCGGCCAGATACCGCCGCGCCACCAGCCCGCCCATGCTATGCGCGAAGATCACGATCTCGGCGTAGTCTCGGTGACGCGTGTCCAATTCGGACTTCAGGAAGTGCGCCACATCCTCCAGCTTCGGCGAGACGCGCAGGCTGATGAAATCGCTGCGATAGCCAAAGGTGGCGACGTCGTATTGGCCCCGGATCACGGCGTCTTCGAGCAAAAGCTGCGGGAACGCGCCCCAGCTGGACTGCTCGCCGCCCAACAGGCCATGGATGAACAGAACGAGCCGCCGCGCCCCCGGCGCCCCCACACTCTCAACGGCGGGCTCTTCCCTCGCCGGGGCCGCGCCCGCCGGCGGGGCGGCCGCCTGCGCCGGCTCAGACCTGCCGGGCGAAGGAGGCGACGGATCCCGCGCGATGCTGGGCGCCGCCGCGGCCGCTGGCGCTGGTTCAGGCGCGGGGTTTTGGCGCGCGCCGTCGGTCGGAGAAACCGTCGACGAAAACCGCGCTTCTCGCCAGAAATTCCAGCCCAGCGCCGCCACAAGGATCAGCGCGACGGCGCTCGAAAGAACCATCAGAAGCGCCCCATCCGCGCTCGCCCCGGTCCAGCCCTGCACAATGACGATCATTGTTCCCCCGTCACCCTAGGGAAAGCGTATCCGACCGGCTGATTGGGTGTCGACGCCCCTGACCCGCTTTCCGGGTCTCAGCTTTTCATGAACCGCGCGAACGCCTCTTGGTAGTCCGGATGCCAGCGGGAGAGGGCCGGGCGATTTTGGATCAGGTCGTCGGCGTTCCACTGGATGCGCCGCTCATCCATCTCCCGGGTCACTTCATTGTCCGGGCAGATCACGTAGAAATCGCCGGCCTCGATGCGCGGCAGGGCGAAGGCGACGGTCTCCTCCGCGGTCCACGCCATGGGCGGCTTCTCCGGGATGAAGCGGGAGACCATCGACGTGTAGACGAAGCCCGGCGCCAGCAGATGCGCGGTGAGCCGGCCGCCCTCCACATTGCGGAGCGCATGGGCGACGCTTTCCGTGTAGGCGAGCACGCCGGCCTTGGAGAGGTTGTAGCCGTAATTGCCGGGCGGGCGGGTGATGCCCTGCTTGGAGCCGGTGTTGATGACGACGCCGGGCTCGCCATGGGCCAGCATGCCCGGGATGAAAGCGTGGCAGCCATGGATCACGCCCATCAAATTTACGCCCAGCATGCCGTGCAGCGCGTCGAGCCCTTCCCAAGGCGCGCGGGTGGGGACGCCGACGCCGGCGTTGTTCATTAGGCAGTGCACTGGGCCAAGCGCCGCCGCGGCGGCGTCGCGCAGCCCTTCGACCTCCTCGAATTGGCTCACATCGCAGCGATGCGCGTGGATCTCGCCGCCATCCACGGGCTTCAGCGCATGGAGCGCGGCGTCGAGGGCGTCGGCGTCCCGATCGGCGATCAGCACCTTCATGCCGTCGGCGAGAAAAGCCTTGGCCGCGGCGAGGCCGATGCCGCTCGCCCCGCCGGTGATCACCGCGGACCGGCCCGCCTTCCTAAATGTCGTCACGCCGCTCGCCCCCTCGTGCAATCGCTCATTACGGAGCCAGCCTATGGCGGGCGGCGGGACGCTGTCGACGGCATGCGCCCGAGGCCCGCCGTGTCCCGCTGTCGCGCTCGCTATTCTCGGGAGCGGAGCACGCGGGCCGGCCGCGCGGAAAGCGGGCCCACGGCGAAGAGCGCGCCGGTGGCCAGCGTCGCCGCCACGCCGCCGAACACGATCAACAAAGCGGTGCCCCAGTCGAACACGAAGCGCGCCTCAAAGGCGTACCAGGTGACCGCCCAAGCGGCCGCCGCGCCGGCGCCCAGCGCCACAACCGCCGCGGCCAAGCCCAAGAGGGCCGACCGCAGCGTCATGGCGGAGAGCACCTCCCACCGCGTCGCGCCCAGCGTCTTCAGGATCGCCGCGTCATAGATGCGCCGCCGCTGCCCCGCCGCCGCCGCGCCGATCAGGACGACCACGCCGGTGATCAGGGTCGCCACAGCGCCCGCGCGCGCCGCCGCGGCCACGTCCAGCAGCACGCCCTCGGCGCGTTGGATCACCTCGGCCACCCGGATCGCCGTCACCGAGGGGAAGCCGGCGGCCACGGCGCGGAGGTAGTCCCCCGGCTGCGGCTCCTCGCCGTAAAGCGTGGCGATGTGCACATGGGGCGCGCCACGCAGGACGTTGGGGTCCATCACCATCAAGAAATTGATGCCGCCCGTCTCGAACTCGACGCGCCTAAAGTTGGCGACGCGGGCGGTCACGTCGCGGCCGAGCACGTTCACCGTGATCTGATCGCCGATCTCAAGGCCAATGCCCTTGCCTTGCTCTTCGCCGAAAGAGACCAGCGGCTCGCCTGTGTAATCCTCCGGCCACCACGCCCCTTCCAACACCTCCGTTCCTTCGGCCGGCCGGTCGGAATAGGTGACGCCGCGATCGCCGTCGAGCACCCATTCGTAGCCTTCGGCGATGTTGCCCGCCTCGGTCCATTCCTCGGCCGTTTGACCGTTGATCCGCGTGATCAACCCGCGGAGCATCGGCGCGGTCTCCACGCGTTCGACGCCGTCGAGGCCGTCCACCCGGTCGAGAAAGCGCGGCAGATCCGCGTTTTGGATATCGATCACGAAATAGGCGGGCGCGCGCTCGGGCAGCTGGTCCGCCACCAAGCGGCGCAAGTTGACGTCGACGAGGCCAATGGCCGCCAGGACGGTCAGGCCGAGCCCCAACGCCAGCACCGCGCCCCTTGTCTCGCCGCCGCCGGAGCCGTCCGGCCCCGCCACCCCGGAGAGCGCCAATCGGATGGGCAAGCGCCCCCGCCCCAATCTGCCGCGGGCCAACGATCGGGCCAGCCGGCCCACGCCAAACGCCGCCGCCGAGAGCGCGAACAGCGCCACGGCGACGCCGCCGATGAAGCCGAGCGACAGGGTGGCGACGCCGGTGAAGCTCACCGCGGCGAGGGTGATCGCCCCGGTGAGCGCCGCCATGGCGACAAGAAAGCCGAGCCCCGGCGCGCGCTGCTCCGGCGCCACCAGGTCGCGAAACAGCCCCGCCGCGCGGATCTGCTGCGCGCGGGCCAGCGGCCATAGGGCGAACAAAAACGCCGCCAGGAGGCCGTAGACCGCGGCCTCGATCAGCGGCTCGGGGTAGAGACCGAACGCGGATGGGACCGGCAAACGCGCCGCGAGCGTATCGGCGAAGATCAGCGGCAGCGCCGCGCCCAACACGACGCCAAGCGCCACGCCCGCCACCGCCAACACGCCGATTTGGATCAGATAAACCGCCGTCACCATCGCCCCGTCGGCGCCGAGGGTTTTCAGCGTGGCGATCGTCTCGGTTTTGCCGTCGAGATACGCCCGCACCGAAGCGCCCACGCCCACGCCGCCCACGGCCAGGGCGGCGAGGCCCACCAGGATCAGAAACGCCCCAAGCTGGCTGAGCACCCGCTCAACGCCCGGCGCGCCTTGGCGATGGTCTCGCCAGCGCCATCCCGCGTCGCCAAACTGTTCCAACAGCTGCGCCTTGGCGGTATCGAGCGCCACGCCGTCGGCCAGTTTGATCTTGTATTCCGTCTCAAACAGCGTCCCTGGCTGGACGAGCCCGGTCAGCTCCGCCGCGCCCCGGGCGATCATGAAGCGCGGGCCAAAGGCGCCGAGGCCGGCTACGACCTTATCGGGCTCGCTCAACAGCGCCGCGCGCAGGATGAAGGTTTGCTCGCCCAGGCTGACCGGATCGCCGATCTCCAAGCCGAGCCGGGTGATCAGCGCGACTTCGGCGACCGCCCCTGGGCGCCCCTCGGCGTCGGTGGCCAGCGCTTGCGTGAGCGGCATGGGCGGATCGAGCACCACCTCGCCGTAGAAAGGATAGAGGTCGTCCACCGCCTTCAGCTGCACCACCGCGGCGTCGCCGTCGATCCGAGCCATGCCGCGGGCGTCGATGGCCTCCGACACCTGGCCGAGCCGCTCAAGCTCCGCGCGCTCATCGGGGCGCGCAAAACGATAGGTCAGCTCGACGGCCGCGTCGGCGGCCAGCAATTCGCGCCCTTTGGCGCTGAGCCCGCCCTCGATGGCGGCCACCACCGAGCCCACGGCGGCCACGCCGGCGACGCCGAGGGCCAGGCAGGCGAGGAACACCCGAAAGCTGCGAAGGCCGCCGCGGAGTTCCCGGCGGGCGAAGGCGAATGCCGTGCTGAGGCGCATGTCTGGAGCCCCCGCGCTCAGGCCGCGGCGCCAGCGGCGGGCGTCGCTTGGGCCGCGCCAGGCGCGCCGACCCCTTCATCGATCAGCCCGTCCATCACGCGCACTTGCCGCTGGCACCGCGCGGCGAGGCCCGGATCATGGGTGACCATCACCACCGTCGCGCCTCGGCGCTCCGCGAGCCCGAAGATCAGTTTGATGATCGCCTCTCCCGTCGCCCCGTCGAGATTGCCGGTTGGCTCGTCGGCCAGCAGCAGGCTCGGCTCCGGCGCCGCGGCCCGGGCCAACGCGACACGCTGCTGCTCGCCGCCCGAAAGCTGAGCGGGATAATGATCGAGCCGCGCGCCCAGGCCGACCCCGTCCAGCTCCATGCGCGCCTTGTCAAAAGCGTCGGCGTCGCCCGCCAGCTCCAGCGGCGCGGCCACATTCTCCAGCGCCGTCATGGTGGGGATCAGGTGGAAGGACTGGAACACGACGCCCATATGATCACGGCGAAACCGCGCCAGCGCGTCTTCATCCAGATGCGTCAGATCGCGGCCCAACGCCTTGACCTCGCCGCCGGTGGCCCGTTCCAGGCCGCCCATGACCATGAGGAGCGACGACTTGCCCGAGCCCGAGGGGCCGACCACGCCCACGGTCTCGCCCTTTTCAACGGTCAGATCGACGCCCCGTAAGATATCGACGACGCCCGCCTTGCTTTGCAGGGAGAGGCGGACGCCCCGAAGTTCGATGACAGGATCCGACATGACGCCTCGTTGTTCGCTTTCCCGCGCCAATCTTGCCCAATCGGGCGGGACTATCCAGCGCAGCGCCGGCAATCTTGGCCCGCCGACGCGCTCTCGGCCATGTGCGACGCCTCGGCCCGAGTTCAACCGCGCAAATTCGAGCCGGGGGGAACGGTCCTTTGTCGCCGGCTTCCGCCACGCCGTGCTGACGGCTCTCGCGGCGCTGATCCTCAGCCCGGCGTCCGCCTTCGCCGAGCCCGCGGCGGCGTCGGGCGGCGCGGCCGAGGAGCGTGAACCGGTGACGTTGATCGCGTTTGGAGACAGCCTCACCGCGGGCTATGGCCTCCCCGCCGCCGACGGTTTCGCGCCGCAGCTGCAGCGCTGGCTCGAGGCCCAGGGCGCGGGCCCGATCACCGTGGTGAACTCAGGGGTCTCCGGCGAGACCACCGCCGGCGGCCGCGCGCGTCTCGATTGGGCCATCGGGGCGGACGCCGACGCGGTGATCCTCGAGCTTGGCGCCAACGACGCGCTGCGGGGCCTGCCCTGGGAGGCGGCGCGGGACAATCTGGACGCGATGCTGTCCCGCCTGGCGGGAGAGCGGGGCCTGCCCGTCCTCCTCGCCGGCATGCGATCCCCCGGCAATTGGGGCCAGGAGTACAAGTCGGGGTTCGATGGCATGTACGCCCAGCTGGCGGAGAAACATGGCGTTCCCCTCTACCCGTTTTTCATGGCCGGCCTCACCGACGACCTAAACGGCGCCGAGTTCGACCCGGCGTTGTTTCTGCCCAATGATTTTCACCCCAGCGCCAAGGGCGTGGCGCTCATCGTTGAGGGGATTGGCCCGGATGTGCTGAAATTGGTGGAGGCGGCCCGGAGCGCGGCGCCGCCTCAGAGCTAACCCGACGAGAAACAAAGAAAGCGGGCCAGCGCGGCTCCCGTAAGGTCCATGCGCAGTTTCATCGCCATCACGCTCCCCGACGCCGTCGTCGAGCAGCTTGAGGATTTGCAAGACGGCCTTCGCGGCGCGACCTGGTCGTTGAGCGAGACCTTTCACATCACCCTGGCGTTTCTGGGAGACCAGCCGCGTCGGACCCTGGAGGATGTCGACAGCCACCTGATCGCGCTGGACGCGACGGCGTTTGACCTGACCCTCGCCAGCGTCGGCGTGTTCGGTCAGACGCGGGCGAGCCGATCCGTCCATGCGCTGGTGGCCGAGGCGTCGCCGCTCAGCCGCCTACAGGCCAAGGTGGAGACCGCCGTCCGGGCCGCGTCAGTTCCCTTGGAGAGCCGGCGCTACATTCCGCATGTGACATTGGGACGCTGGAAGCGGGGCGAGGTCAGATCTGAGGAGCTTGGCGCTTATCTGGCGGACAACATGCGCTTTAAGTCAGACGTCTTCAAAGTAAGCAGGTTTACTTTATTTCATTCAGAACTCGGCCGTAGTGGCGCTGTGCATACGGCCTTAGCGGAGTATGAACTGTCAGCGAATTCGGCGCGCCCTTAGTAACAAGACAGGCGATATTTGGTGCGCATCCCGATCATTTTCACAGCCATCAACCGCAATGAAACCAGTCAAATTGTAGAAATCGCTTTCGCGGCTAGCGAGGAGCGAGGCGATGCGGGTCAATTTGAATTTCATCGGGGCCAACGCGCTGAGCGTCAGCCGAAAGCTGGCGCTGGGCATGGTCGGCTCGGCCTTCATCGCCGCCGCCGCCGTGGGCCTGGCCAGTTACACCATCGCCGCCTCCATCAAGATGGAGAGCGCCGAGGAAGCGTTGCAAGAGGGCGCGCTGACCCGAGCGGAGGCGCTGGAGCGCTTTGTCGCCAGCGTGCGCGCCGATCTCAGTCAATTCGCCAAATCCAGGGCGACGGCCTCCGATCTGCAGCGCTTCGCCGCCAATTACGGCTCCTATGACCGCCGCTACGGACTGGAGGCGCTCCGGCGCTCCTATCTGCAGGACAGCGGCTTTCCCCCTGGCGAGCGCCACAAGCTGGAGCGCGCGCCGGAAGCGTCGTCGTACAACGTGGTCCATGGCCAGAAACACCGCTTCTACCGCGAGTTTTTGCTGGGCGCGGGTTACTACGATGTCTTCCTGATCTCGAACGGCGGCGACGTCGTCTATTCGGTCTACAAAGAGAGCGATTTCGCCACCAATCTGCTGACGGGTCCCCACGCCAACAGCGGCCTCAGCCGTGTGTTCCGCGCGGCGCTGGAAAAGACCGAGGCGGGTCAAGTGGCCTTCGATGATTTCGCCGCCTATGGGCCGAGCGGCGGCGCCGCGGCGGCTTTTGTGGCGAGCCCGGTATTCGCCACGGACGGCTCACGGGTCGGCGTGTTCGCGCTGCAATTGCCCATCGGCCGCGTGGCGGATGTGATCAAAGCGCATGGCAAGATCGAGAGCTACCTGGCGGGACGCGACGGCGTGCTGCGCTCCGATCTCCGCAATACGCCGGAGGTTGACGTCCTCAGCCGATCAATCCCTGAGGCGACCATCGCCAGTGTCGAGCGCAATGGCGGCGAGGTGGTTCTGCGAGAGGGCCTGGGCGCGCTTGGCGACCAAGCTTTGTTGGCGTTGGCTCCGGTGGATTTCTTCGGCGAGCCCTACGCGCTCATCGAGGAGATCTCGACCGATCTCCTCACCGCCCCGCTCGCGGAGCTTCGCGCCACGATGGCGTGGATCCTCGCGCCGATGTTGCTGATCTGCGCCGCGGTCGCCTTCCTGTTCGGCCGGTCGATCTCACGCCCGCTGTCGCATCTCCGCGACGCCGCCGAAGCGTTGGCCGACGGCGTCACCGCCGCGATGCCCGGCGTCTCCCGGGGTGACGAGATCGGTCAATTGGCCCGCGCCATGGGACGGATCAACGACGTGGCGATCGCCGCGCAGCGGGTGAAGACCGCGCTGGACAGCTCCCGCGCCGGCGTGATCGTCGCCGATGCGGAGGGTCAAATCGTCTATTGCAATCCGGCCGCGCAGACCTGTTTTGCGCCGGCCGCCGGCCATTTCGCATCGCGCGGTTTAGACATGGACGCGCTCAGCGGCATGGCGCTTGAGGCGCTGCATGATGATCTGGGTGGTCTAATCGCGCAGGCGAGCGGCCCCGAGGGCGCGGCTTTGGCGGAACTGTCTTTCGACGATCGCATGCTGTCGGTGTCTCTCTCGCCCATCCTGGACGAGCAAAGCGGCGGCGCCTGCATCGGCGTGGTCGCCGAATGGCGCGACATGACCGAGCGTCACCGCGCCGAACAGGCGATCAAAGAGACCATCGAAGCGGTGGCCATTGGCGAACTTGATCGACGGCCGGACGTGGAGACGAGCGACCCGTTTATCGCCGACGCGGTCACCGGCCTCCGCGACGTCTGCGACATCATGGAGGGCTTCGTCGAAGACGTCTCCACCTCCACGGCCGCGCTTGCCGAGGGCGACCTCACCCGCAGCATGCGCCTCGATTACGGCGGCGCTTACGCGAAGACCGCCGAGGCGATGAACGCGGCCACCGCGCGGCTCTCCTCGCTGGTGGGCGACATTCTGGTGACCGAAGAGGCGATGCGGGGTTCTATCCAGACCGTGGAGAGCGGCTCCACCGATCTCGCCTCCCGCGCGGAGAACCAGGCGTCATCCTTGGAAGAAACTGCGGCGACCATGGAAGAGATGAGCGCCACCATCAAAAGCAACGCTGATGGATCGGCGGTGGCGCTAAAAATGGCGGAGACCGCCCGCGAGAAGGCCAGCCAAGGCGACGCGATTGTCACTGAGGCGGTCAGCGCCATGGCGGAGATCGAGGCGAGTTCCAAGAAGATCACCGACATCATCTCGGTGATCGACGGCCTCGCTTTTCAAACCAACCTGCTGGCGCTCAACGCGGCGGTGGAGGCGGCGCGGGCCGGGGACGCGGGCAAGGGCTTCGCGGTGGTGGCCCAAGAGGTCCGCACGCTGGCGCAGCGCTCGGCGGAGGCCGCGCGGGACATCACGGATCTCATCTCCAGCAGCTCCGCGAAAGTGGATGACGGCGTGCGGCTGGTGCGCCGGGCCGGAGAAAGCCTCGGCGAGATCAGCGACGCGATCGGCAAGGTCTCAAGCGGCGTCTCCGACATCGCGCTGGCCAGCAAAGAGCAGTCGGCCGGCGTCCAGGAAATCACCAGCGCGGTCAGCCATATGGATGAGATGACCCAACAAAACGCGTCGCTGGCGGATCACAGCGCGGGGGCGGCCCGGGAGTTGGCGAGCGAGTCCCTGAAGCTCGGGCGGTTAATGTCTTTCTTCCACGCCGGCGCCGGAACCGGCGGCGCTGTGGACGCCATGAGCGCCAGCGGCTGTGGC
>JBCCTM010000082.1:0-11362 GCA_039198535.1 Pseudomonadota bacterium | reverse complement strand
CAATGGCGGCCTGGCCGAGCTTGCGGAATGCGTCCCCGTCGATCTCGAAGATCCGGCCGCCAGGGGCGCCTCCGGGCCGACCACCACCAGATCGGCCGGCGTTTGGGCCACAGCGCCGCGGCCGGTGGCCAGCGCCACCACTGCGGCCGGATCTTCGAGATCGACGGGGACGCATTCCGCAAGCTCGGCCAGGCCGCCATTGCCCGGGGCTACGCGTAAATGGGTGACCCGGGGGCTCTTCGCCAGGGACCAGGCGAGCGCATGCTCCCGCCCGCCGCCGCCCAACAGCAGAATGTTCATGGGACCCCCTCTCCGCCGAAGCGGGGCGCCGATGAGCCCGGCCCGACCGCCGGCGCTTCACCTCCCCCGCGCGGGGCCATATGCTGTCTCCAAACAGCGCGCGGCAAGCGGCCGCGACGCGAAGCCGCCGGATCGCCGGCCAACAAACAAAAAAATCAAGCAAAACAGGACGAGAGCAGTGGACGATCTGATTGATTACGGCGCCCCGCCCCCGGGGGGAGCGCCGTCCCCTGGCGCGAATCAAGACGAGGTCAGCGTCTCCGAGCTGTCGGGCCGCATCCGGCGCGCCATGGAGGACGCCTTCGGTTTCGTTCGGGTGCGCGGCGAGATCGGCCGGGTCTCCCGCCCCCGCTCGGGCCACATCTATCTGGATCTCAAAGATGAGCGCTCCGTCTTGTCCGGCGTGATCTGGAAGAGCGCCGCGGGTCGTTTGCAGATCCAGCCCGAGGAAGGGCTGGAGGTGATCGCCGAGGGGCGCATCACCACCTTCCCCGGCCAATCCAAGTATCAGCTCGTGGTGGAGCGCCTGGCCCCGGCGGGCGCCGGCGCGCTCATGGCGATGCTGGAGGAGCGCAAGAAGCGCCTCGCCGCAGAGGGGCTGTTCGCCGAGGAGCGCAAGCGTCCGCTCCCCTACCTGCCGAGCGTCGTCGGGGTGGTGAGCTCGCCGTCGGGCGCGGTGATCCGCGACATTCTCCATCGCCTGCGGGATCGCTTCCCGCTGCATGTGCTCCTCTGGCCTGTGGCGGTGCAGGGCCCAAAATGCGCGCCCGAGGTGGCGGCGGCGGTGCGCGGCTTCGACGCGCTGCCGGCCGAGGGCGGCGCCGTCCCGCGGCCCGATCTGCTGATCGTCGCCCGCGGCGGCGGCTCCGTGGAGGATCTCTGGGGCTTCAACGAGGAAGAGGTGGCCCGCGCTGTGGCGGCGTGCTCGATCCCGGTGATCTCCGCCGTCGGCCATGAGACCGACACGACGCTTGTGGATTTCGTCGCGGATGTCCGGGCGCCGACGCCGACCGCGGCGGCCGAGATGGCCGCGCCGGTGCGGAGCGAGCTGCTGGCGACGCTGGCGAGCCTGGAGCAGCGGCGCGTGACGGCCGGCGCTCGGCATGTGGCCGACCGGCGCGACCGGCTGCGGGACTTGGCGCGCGCGTTGCCGCGGCCCGAGAGCCTGACGGAGAGCGCGCGGCAACGTCTGGACCATGCGGGCGACCGTTTGCCCCGCGGCTTGCTGGGCTTGGTCCGCACGCTGCAAGCGCGCCTCGGGGCCAGCGGCGGTCGGCTCTCGCCCGCGCTCCTCTCGGGCCGCCTGGAGCAAGGACGCTCTCGGGCGGAGCTGTTTGGAGAGCGGCTCGCGCCGGCGCTCGGGCGGCGGCTGGACCATGCGGAGGAGCGACTGGCCGCGTTGCGCGCGCCCGAACGCATGGCGCGAGCGATGGAGACGGCCTCCGCCTCCCGCGCGGAGCAGCTTGAAAAGCTAGGCCGTCTTCTCACCGGCTTTTCCTACAAATCGACGCTCGAGCGCGGCTTTGTGGCGGTGCGCGGCGAAGACGGCGTGATCTCCACCGCAGACGCCCTCGGCGAGGGCGCGCGGATCGAGTTGGAGTTCCATGACGGGCGGGTGGCCGCTGAAACGCTGGGCGAGGGCCCATCAGGGCGGGCGGGCGCGACGCAGAAGGCGCGGCGGCGCAAGTCCCAAAAGCCGCCCGGTGGCGGGGATGCGCCAGAGGCGAGGAGCAACCAGGAGAGCGCGGCGACAGATGAGCCTGAAGATCAAGGCCAACTGTTCTAGAAACGTCGGTTCGCCGCAATTTTGAGCGGATTAGCCGATAGGCGCTTCGAGGTGGGAAGAGTGGGAAGGAACGCCATGCGGGCGCGATGCTTTAAAGACCAGGGCCCAAGCTATTGGGGATCGGCGCTCTGGCGCGCGGCGCCGACGGGGCGGGCTGCGCTGGCGGCCCTCATCCTCAGCGTTGGCGCCGCGCCGATCGCCACAGCCGAGGATCAACCTGCGCCGCCCGAGCTTGAGCTCGGACCCGCCGATGGCGCTGAGATCGACCCGATCCCACCAGAGGGCGAGACGCTGGACGGGACCGTCTCCGGCGGCGCGGGAGACGGCGAAGAGATCGAGTTCACCGAGGATAGCTGGCGGGCGCTGGTCGAAGGAAAGACGCTGTATTATCAGATCGACGCCGATACCGTCGGTCGCGAATACTACATCCCTGGAACCAATCGCGCCGTGTTCGAATATGCGGGGGGCGGCCCAGACCGGTGCTTCGAGGGCGTCTGGACCGTGGTGAACGGCTGGTTCTGTTTCGAGTATGACGCGACGCATTGTTTCCGCCATCTTGAGCGCGACGGCGAGATCTATGCGCGGCAAACCAATGGCGTGGATCAGCGCGTCTTCAAGAAGACCGAGGAGCGACTGTCGTGCGAGCCCGAATTCGTCAGCTGAACCGGCCGCTGCGCCGCATGGCCGTGGCGCGCGCCGCGGCGGGCGCGCTGCTGACGGTCGCGGCGCTGTCCACCGCCCAGGCGGAGGAGCAGCGGGACGATCCGACGCCGACGCCCCCGCCCGATGTCGCCGCGCCGGAGGCGGTGGCGCCGAAGGTCGAACCGCTCGAGCCGATCGCGCCAACCGATGCGGAGCGCATCTATCTGGACGCCGCCGGCTTTCGCGCGCTGTTCGAAGGCAAAACCGTCCATCTCAGCAGCGAGGGCCGTCACTACGGTTCGGAATACTATAAAAGCGGCGATCGGTCCGTTTGGGTGGCGACCGACCAGCCCTGCAGGCCCGGCGTGTGGTACTACGAGACGCCCAACATCTGCTTCCAATATGACGATGACGGCCCGCATTGCTGGCGGGTGTTTCAACGCGGCGAAGGCCTTTTTGCGGAATCGACCGACGGCTTTGTTCTCGACATCTACGCCGTCGACGAGAAACCGATCAGCTGCGCGCCTGAGCTGCTGAGTTAGCCGTTCCGCCCACCGATCTCCGACCGTCGCATGGGCATGTCATCCACAAGGTCGAACACCATTTTGGGCGGGATGATCCGACCGGAGCGCAACTTCACGCCGGTGTCCTTTCCCACCAACACAACGGCGAAGGTCCCAGGGCCGACGCCATAGGCGTTTCGGAGCGCCTCGGCGGAAAACGGAGCCGGCGCGCCATCCACTAAAGCGCTCTCGCCGCCGGCGACAATCAGCGGCATCTCCCGCTCCGCGAGGTCGGCGCGCGCCATTTCAAAAAGTTCGCGCTGCGCCCGGAGTTGCTCGTCATCCAAACTTGGGCCGAAGATCACCAGCGGGCGGCCTTCCCATGCGTAGCGACTAAGCGGCTCGCCGGCGCGGGCCGGCGCGAGCGCGGCCGCGAGGACGGACAGGGCCAGCGCCGCGATCGCCGCAGGGGCCACGGCCGGCAAGAGCGCGAGGAACGCCGCCCGCCCCGTCATGACGGCGCCTCGAGCAAGCTTCTGGCGCTTAGAGAGCAGGATGGGACACGTAGAGGGGGCGTCGCGTCGCGCGCGCCCCGGCTCGATCGCCGACCACGGAGCAGATCCGCCATCCAATCGCCTTCCGTCGCTGCGCGGTCTCCCGCGCGCGCTCTCTCACCCTCACTGGGAGTAAAAGCGCTTTGGGACGTGCTTCGCAAGCATAAGGATGCGCTGTCGCCGTCCGCCGAAAGCAAAACCTCGAATAAACGTTCCTGCCCCTCGACGATTGCTCGGCGCTCTGCTACATGCCCGCTCTGCTGTTGTTCCGGCGTAGCTCAGCGGTAGAGCAACCGACTGTTAATCGGTTGGCCGTAGGTTCGAATCCTACCGCCGGAGCCAGCAATTTCAACGGCTTAGCCCAGCGCCTCTATTCTCTCGCCATTGCAGTCGCCGCAGCTTCCGCGTCGAGCGCGCCGCGGACCGCTTGGTAGAACGCCTCCCGCCGATCCCGCTCGCCATGCTCTCGCCCGCGGGCGCTGCGCCAGGACGCGTTGCTCGCGATGACGAGGCGACGCGACGGATCAATGAACAGGCCTTGCCCGAAGATGCCGTAGCCCACGAAAGACCCGTCATCATAGGTCCACCATTGGTAGCCGTAGCCGCGCCCCGCCTCGCCGTAATCCACTTGCTTCCGCGTCGCCGCCGCGAGCCAGCCCTCCGGCAGGATCGAGACGCCGTCCACCGCGCCGTCTTCCAAGATGAAATGGCCAAACCAGGCGTAGTCTCGCGTCGTCGCCTGCACGCAGCATCCGGAAATCTCAAGGCCGTCATCGCTCAACAGCCAAGAGCCGCCCTGCGCCATGCCAAAGGGTTTCCAGACTTTTCGAGACAAGTAATCGGACAGCGGCTCGTCTATGGCGGCCCGCAGGACCGCGCCGATGAGATTGGTCTCGCCGGTTGAGTAGTTCCACACCGTCCCCGGCGGGTGGGCGCGGGGCAGATCGCGCATATAGCTGACAATGGGCGGCAGACCGTCATCTGAGCTGTGGGCGTTAAAGCGCGCCACGTCTGAATTCGGATCGTCGTAATCCTCATTCCAGGCGACGCCGGACGTCATGGTCAGAAGCTGTTCGATGGTCACGGCGTCATAGGCTGAACCCTTCAGCCCCGGCACATAGGCCGACACTTTATCCTGCAGACCGCCGATCGCCCCGTCTTTGATCGCGGCGCCCATAAGGGTCGACGTGAACGACTTCGCCACGGAGAAGCTGGTCCAGCGCTCATCAGGAGAGAAACCGAGCCCATACCGCTCATAGCGGAGCCGCCCGTCCTGGAGGATCACCAGCCCCGCGAGGCGCTGCTGCTCAAAATGCGCGTCCATGTCGAGCGGCGGCGTGAACGGCGCGCCAAAGCGGTCCGCCCAAGGATCAGGCCGCGGCGCCGATCCCGCTTCGATCACCCGGCTCGACGCCACGATCGGGATCCGATCCAACAAGCGAAACCCGGCGTCCCGTTGCGATTGGCTCCAGAACAGCACGTCGCCATTGGCGGGCGGATCGGAGATAAAGGCGCGCCATTGCGGCCCGACCGCCCACCAGCCGCCGGCCGCCAACACGGCCAACGCCACCACGCTGATCAACACCCGTCGCATGCCGCCTCTCCCGCTCGCCACCCTCGCGCCGCCCGCGCGCCGCCCGCGCGCAGGGTCGCACCGGCGCGCCTCTCCGATCCCCTTACGCTTCCCCGATGAAGCCCGCCGCTTCAATCCCGGCCAGCGCGGCCCCCTCATCGGCGTCCGACGTATCGCCCGTGACGCCCACCGCGCCGAGGATCGCGCCCCCGAGTTCGGCGCGAATCAACACGCCGCCCGGGACAGGCACGACCGCTCCGTCGGCGAGCCCGTTCAGCGCCTGGACAAAAAACGGCTGCGCCTGGGCGCGCTCGAACAACGCCCGGGAGCCCGACCCCACCGCCAACGCGCCATGGGCTTTCCCATGGGCGATTTTGAACCGGAGAAAGCTGGCGCCGTCTTCTCGCTCAAACGCGATCGGATGCCCGCCGGCGTCAAGCACGATCACGGACAACGGCTTAAGCCCGTCGGCGCGACCCTGCTTCAGCGCAGCGGCGATGATGCTGCGCGCCGCGGATAAATCGAGGTCCGCCATGGTTTCGTCTCTCCGATCTTTTTTTGTCGTGACGCCGCGGGGCCTAACGCCGGGCTGGAGGGCCGTCCCCAAAGGCTCGGCGCGCCGAGAGCCTTGCGCTATAGACAGCGTTGCGCCGAGCTTTAGGGCGCGCCGCCGCAGGAGGGAAGCCGCCGAACCGCGCAGGTCGGTTGGAGATCAGGCGTCCAAGGCGGCGGCGGAGATGAAGGGGAAGGCGAGATGCCAATCGAGACGCGACAGCGACCGCCTCACTGCAACCGCTCGAAGCCGGCGGAGCCGCGCCGTCGCGGCGCGCTGCGCCGATCATGTGCCGTCGCAGTGGCCGCCGGCCTTTTGAGCCTTTCGCCCCTGGCGTCGTCCGGCGTAGCGGCTGAAGCGGCGGAGGCTCGGGTGGCCTCGGGGCCGCTCGCAGGCCGATACGGGTTCGAGGTGCGCTGGTCGGTGTTCCCTGATCTGATCCTGGGGCAAGGCGAGGCCAAGTTCTCCCAGCTTGACGAGACCTACGAGCTTCGCATGGACGCCTCGGCGAAGCTCGCGGTGCCCTCGATCAATTGGAAAGGCTCCTTCGCCGCGCGGGGCGAGGGCCGCATGGGCGAGGGCCGCCCCCTCCGCTTCGAACGGCGGTCGACGCGCCCGGAGATCGAGACGGCGGTCGTGGTTCAATGGAGCGGTGAAGGCGAACCGCCGACGACGGACACTTATGTTTGGCCCGCGGGCTACACTGTGCGCCGCGATCCGGTGGATCCGAGCCAGATCACCGATGTGGTCGATCCGCTGACCTTCATGGCCACGATCCTCCGCCGGGTGGAGCGCACCAATGGGCAGAGCTGCGATGTGACGATGAACACCTGGGACGGCTCGCGTCTCGCCCGGATCAGCATTCAAACCGCCGAGACCGTGCTGGCCGCGCGAACAGATTGCCGCGTCGTCTATGAGGACATCCAAGGCCTGCGTGCGGACAGCCCGTGGCGCGCCGAGGAGCAGCGGACCACGCGCATCCTGCGTTTTGTGCGCAAAGGCCTGCGGTGGGAGCCGCAATTCCTGCGGATCGAGGGCACCTTCCTCGGCTACAATTCAACCTTCACCACCTCAATCACGCCGCTCGATCGGTAGCCGGCTTTGCACTGAGGAGAGGGAGGCGCGGCCCATGGCGTTGCGCGTATCGCCGACGCTCACCCTGCCTGAGGCGGAATTAGTGGAGCGCTTTGTGCGCGCCTCAGGGCCCGGCGGGCAAAATGTGAATAAAGTGGCGACGGCGGTTGAGCTGCGCTTTGACGCGACCGCTTCATCCAGCTTGCCGGAGCGCGCCAAACGCCAGTTGCGCCGGGTCGCGCCGCATCTGGTGACGCAAGACGGCGTGCTGATCATTCAAGCAGATCGGTATCGCAGCCAGGCCCGCAATCGCGAGGATGCGCGGGACCGGCTGGTCGACATCCTCCGAGAAGCGCTGGCGCCGCCCCCGAAGCCGAGGATCCCCACGCGGCCCAGCCTTGGCGCTAAGCGCCGCCGCTTGGAGGCGAAAGCCCGGCGAAGCGTGGTGAAGAAGGGCCGGGGTCGGCCTGACCTATAACCTGTTGGCTTCTAACCTTTCCGCGCGGCGGCCGTCCCGTCGGTCCAAAACCGCGGCGGGGCGGAGACGGCGTCTTCGCGCCCTGTCAGGCGATCGATCAGCGCCGCGGCCACACGATGGGCGACGCCGAGCCCGATTTTGAAGCCGCCTCCCGCCACCCAGAGGCGCGCCGCGTCGTCCAGCGGGCCGATCAGCGGGTCGCGGCTGCGCGCCTTGGGCCGCACGCCCGCCCAGATCTCCACGGGCTTTCGTCCGCGCAGCGCCGGGCAGAGCGCCGCCGCCCGCTCCAGAAACGCCATATCTCGGGGGTGCGCCGGGTCGTTGACGTCCTGCGCGGCTTCGAAAGCAGGCCGATCCTCGCTGCGCCAATCCTTCTCATCGGTGCTGCCAACCGCCACCGATGCGACGCCAATCGGCGCCGTCGAGCGCGCATGGGGCGCGACGTAAATCCCGTCCTCATAGAGCAGAGGGAGGGCGAGGTCGGTCGATCGCCCAGGAGGATGGAGAGGTCGATCGAAAGGCAGATGGAATAGCGCCGCCCTCCCCTTCACGCCGCCGGAGGGGGCGGCCAGCGCGCCGAGCGCTGGATGAAGGTCAAAGGCCTCGAAGCCAGCGGCCAGAACCGTCGCCGACACCGCCAAAGTGGAGCCGTCGGAAAGGCGCGCCCCGCCATCCCCGTCCGCGCCGAGATAGGCGACGCCTTCGCGGATCTCGACGCGCCCGCTCCGTTCGAGCGCGGCGCGCAGCGCGGTGAGATACCCGCGCGGCGAGAGGAGCCCCGCCAAGCTGTCCCACACCACGCCTTCCGGGGCGGCGGCCGCAGCGTCGAGCCAGCCCGCCAGGTCGAAATCGTCCGCCGGGCGCGCCTCGTAGACCAGGCTCGGATCATAGGCCGCCCAATGCGCCACCGCCCCCGCGCTCCGCTCCGCCACTTGGGCGGCGAAGGCGGGGGTGCGGATCGGCATGATCCGACCGCAGCGCCGATAGCCGGCCGAGATCCCGCTCTCCTCTTCAAGCGCCGCGATTTCGCCGGGCAGCGACAACAGCGCGGCGAGTTGGAAGGCTTTTTTTTCCGTCCAACGGTCCGGCGTGTGCGCCGTAAGCGCGCCTAACACGCCGCCCGAGGCCCCGGCCCCGATCTGGCGGGCCTCCGTGAGCAGCACATTCAGGCCAGCCGCGGCCGCTCGGCGCGCCACCCATAGGCCGAACACGCCGCCGCCCACCACAAGTATATCCGCCCGCGCCATTGAACTGTCTGCTCCAGCTCCCCTGTTTCGCCGCCGACCGTTGACGTGGTCCCGCGCCGCGGTCCAGCACTCGCCAATGAACAGCAGGGACCCCGCCCACACCAAGGCCATCGCCCCAGCCCTCGGCCGAGCCCTCGGCCCGGGGGACGCCATAGTCTGGGGTGAGGACGGCGCGCCACGCTCGGCGCGCTACGGCGACATCTTTTTCTCCCCCGAAGACGGCTTGGCCGAGACCCGGCATGTGTTCCATGGCGGCGTCGGCTTGGCTGATCGCCTGGCGAGGGGCGGGCGGCTTCGCATCGGCGAGATCGGCTTTGGGCTCGGCCTCAACTTCTTGAGCGCCTGGGCGGCCCTCGATGCGGCCTCGCCCCTCGCCCCGGCGTGTCTTGACTACGTTGCGTTCGAGCAGGCGCCCCAGGGCGAGGAGACGCTGCGCCGGGCCCTGGAGCCTTGGCCGGAGCTTCACGGCCGCCGAGACCGCTTGCTTGAGGCTTGGCCTCTGGCCGATGGGATCACAACCCAACTCGCCCCAGATCTGACCATCACGCTGCATCACGGAGCGGCGGCCGCGCTTCTGGCCGCGCTCTCGGAGCCGCGCGATGTCTGGTGGCTCGATGGATTTAGCCCGTCGAAGAACCCCGAGGCCTGGGCTCCGGAGCTGCTGCGCGCCGTCTTCGAGCGCACTGCGCCCGGCGGCGCGTTGGCCACTTACAGCGCCGCCGGCTGGGTGCGCCGCGGCCTCAGCGCCGCCGGCTTCGAGGTCGCGCGTCGGCCAGGCTTCGGGCGGAAACGTGAAATGGTCGCGGCCCGCCGCCCGCCGTTCTAGATACGGCTCCGGTTCAGGCCCCGCCAAAGCGCGCTTTCGCCCAGTGGATCAAGCTGCCCTCCGGAGCCGCCTCGAAAGCTTCCGGCTCCTTATAGAAGCAGTGCAGCCCGATCACCTCCGGATCGGCGAGCAGATGCTCGAAATCGCGCTCGCGAAACAGGGACCCGTCATAGACCTCCGGCGCGAAGAAAGAGCGCGGGCCAAGCTGCGCCTCTCGAAGCCTGTATTTGCGCACGTAGTATTGAAAGGCGTGTCGGCCCCAATGGTTCCAGGGGTAGTCGGAGAAGTCAGGGGCCGCGCCGGACAACCGCTTCAGCGCCCGCTTCCAAATGGGTTTGGCGTAGCTCCACGGCCCGAGCCCCATGCGGTCGAACACCGCCATGATCTCAGCCAGGGCCGGATGGTCGGGCGGCCACCACATCACGGCGATGCAGGGCAAACCATGCGCTTCGACGCCCAGGAGCAATCGATTGGGATGGGGGATCGGGCGCAGCAGGAGGACATCCGCGTCGCACCAGACGCCGAGGCCGCGCTGCAGCATGGCGATCCGCCAAATATCCGAGCGGATCACCACGGGGATGCGGCGGGCCGGATCTTCGAGGGCCGCGCGCGGAAACACATCCTCCGCATCGCGCACCGCCACGCCCTCGGGCACATTCTCAACGGCGCCATAGCTGTAAAAGCGCACCTCATGTCCCATGGCGCGCCAGCTGCGCAGACAGAGGTTGTGAAAGTCAGGCAGCCGCTCGCCGATCCAGAGCGTGCAAATCGGCGGCGGCGGTGCGCTTGGCGTTTGAGTGCTCCAGTCAGTGCTCGACTCAGTACTCTTGGCCACCCGCGCGGCTCCCTTCGTTGATGCGACAGCGCGCGACGGCGCGTCATGGCCGCCGCTTCAGACGATTGATTTAGGACAAGGCGCGCCGCGCCCGTCTCTCCACAAAGTTTAGCATTTGCAACCTCTGTCGCCCGATCCGGCAAATCGGTCGCATGGCGCCACTGGTAGGCGCTCGCTACGATCAAAGAAGGTTCGTCCGATCCACGTGGCGAAGACTACAAAGGGAGAAAACGCCTATGGCGAGTAAAGAGGATACCAATGCCTACTGGGCGGCGAATATCCGAATTGTGACAATTTGCCTGGTCGTATGGGCAATCGTTTCGTTCGGTTTCGGCATTTTGCTGCGCCCAATGCTTTCGGGCATCGAAATCGGCGGGACCGATCTGGGCTTTTGGTTCGCTCAGCAAGGTTCCATTCTCGTATTCTTGGCGCTGATCTTCTTCTACGCCTTTTATATGAACAGTCTCGACCGCAAATACGGCGTCGACGACGATTGATCGTGGGGAGGGGACAGTAAATGGACCAATATACACTGAACCTCATGGTCGTAGGGGCGACGTTCGCGCTCTATATCGGCATCGCCATTTGGGCGCGCGCCGGTTCGACCTCTGAGTTTTACGCCGCAGGGCGCGGCGTGCATCCGGTCACCAACGGTATGGCGACCGCGGCGGACTGGATGTCCGCGGCGTCGTTTATCTCGATGGCGGGCCTCATCGCCTTCGTGGGCTACGACAACTCCTCGTTCCTGATGGGATGGACCGGCGGTTACGTGCTGCTGGCGTTGCTGCTGGCGCCGTATCTGCGGAAGTTCGGCAAATTCACCGTGCCCGAGTTCATCGGCGACCGCTTCTACAGCCAAACGGCGCGCCTGGTGGCGGTCGTCTGTCTGATCGTGGCGTCGGTGACCTACGTGATCGGTCAGATGACCGGCGTGGGCGTCGCCTTCTCGCGCTTCCTTGAGGTCGACAACACCACCGGCCTGCTGCTTGGT
>JBCCTM010000081.1:0-11390 GCA_039198535.1 Pseudomonadota bacterium | reverse complement strand
CCCGGCTGGCCGCGCTTCGCCCAGAGGATGGCGTCTGCTGGCCGACCTCAGTCCGCGGCGGCGATCTGGCAGGTTCAGAACGTAAGGTGCGGCCGGCCCGCGCCTGACCCTGGGGAGGCGCTTTGGAACCGCGGCGCTACAGCACTTTATGGCAAAGCGCCTTTTGACATCGCTGCTGTGCGCGGCGGCTGCGTCGCGCCTGCCCGGGGGAGGGGCAGGCGCGGGCTGGGCGCCCGGCTGGCGACGCTTCGCCCAAGCGGCGGCTTAACCTTTACCCTCTCGTCGGCGCAGCGATCCGGGCCACGAGGATGATGTGGTTGAGCACATGCTCCGTCTTCACGGACGCCACGCGGTCCGACGCCTCGAACAGCGCGCCGAGGCTCTCCGCGGTGAACAGCTGCACATGCTCTGGATTGTCATCCGGCTTCGACGGAACCGAGGCCAGCACAAAGCGGGCGGCCACACGGGAGGCTTCCCGCGCCATGGCGGTCGGATCGTCCTGGTGCTCCAGCACCTCCAGCGCAGTGACGACGTCGAAGGATCCCTCGGCGTAGGGCAAAGCCGCCCCATCCGCCGCCGCCACGGTGAGGCGCGCCATTCCGCCCTCCGAGACGCAGCGAAGATGGCTGCGGCGGCGCTCGTCCGGCTCCACCACAGTGGCGGGCAAATCGGGAAAAGCGTCGAGCAGCGGCCAGAGGAACACGCCTCGTCCCGGGCCGATATCGAGCAAGCTGCTGGGCTGCATTCCGCGCAGCGCGCCGATCACGCGGGCGACCCGGGGCAGACCCATGGTGCGCTTGAAGCGGTGCAGCCTGAGCCCCGCCGCGCGGCCCGCGCGCAGCAGATCGGCGCCGCTCAACCCGGCGGCCTCTGGAACGGCCCCGCGGATATACGCCTCCGCCGGCGCGCGGTAGTATCGATCGTCGAAAGCCGCGTCGCCCCCGTCGAACATGTCGGCGTCGACGTTTTCTTCAGCATCATCCGTCAAAAGGCCGCCCCCTCCGATGTCGCCGCCGCCGCTTCTGAAATATCCACGCACCGCGCATTTGGCCGGCTCGCGTCTCCAACCCGGCGACGCGGCCGACCCCGCCGCCCGCGCGTGGTCCGCGCTGGAGGGCGCGCATGTGGTGATCGAAGAGAAGCTCGATGGCGCCAATGCGGCGTTTTCGTTCGACGCCGAGGGCCGCCTCTGGCTGCAAAGCCGTGGGCATTACCTCACCGGCGGCGGGCGGGAGCGGCATTTCGATTTGTTCAAAGCCTGGGCGCGGACCCATGCGGCGGCGTTCTGGGCGCGGCTGGGCCCGCGATATCTGGTGTTCGGCGAATGGCTCTTCGCCAAGCACACCATCTTCTATGACGCGCTGCCCCATTACTTCCTGGAGTTCGACGTGTTTGACCGCGCGGAGAGCCGCTTTCTCTCCACGCCGGCCCGCGCCGCGCTGCTGCGGGGACTGCCCATCCGGAGCGCGCCCGTGCTCCATGCGGGGCCCTGCCCAGGCGGGGCGGCGGCGGCTTTGGTCGGCCGCGCCCGCTACAAATCCGCCGGATGGCGCCGCGCCTTGGAGGCGGCGGCCCAGGCCGAGGGGCTCGACGCGGAGCGCGCCGCGCGGCAGACCGATCCGAGCGATTTGGCCGAGGGGCTTTATGTGAAGCGCGAGGATCAGGGCAGCGTGCTGGAGCGGCTGAAATGGGTGCGGGCCGACTTTCTCCAATGCGTCGAGGCGTCAGACAGCCATTGGTTGTCTCGCCCGATCCTGCCCAACCGCCTGGCCGACGGCGTTGATCTGAGCGCGGCGCGCTTGGATGAGCGTTGAGCGCCGCCATGGGGCGGACGTAAGATGGCTGGCGGACGCGCAGCACCGTTCTCCGCCTTTCTAGACGCCGCGCGTGGCGGCGCGGCGTGGGACGCGCTGGTCGTCCTCGCGCCGGATTTAGCGGCGCTCGCCAGCTGCCCGCAGGAGCCCGAACACCATCGCGAGGGAGACGTCGCCGCCCACACGCGACTGGTTCTGCAGGAGATGGCGGCCGGCGGGCGCAGTGGCGGCGATGAACCACGGCTCGGGCCGATGTTCGGTCCTGAATTGGACCACGCGCTGCTGTTTTGGGCGGCGGCGCTCCATGATCTGGGCAAGCCCGCGACCACCACCCGCAGTGTCGATGGCCGTTGGACCGCGCCGGGGCATGCGCGTCGCGGCGCGGCCATGGCGCGGCGGCTGTTCTGGGAGGCGGGCGCGCCGCCGCTCTGGCGGGAGGCGTTGGCGCGGCTGATCGCGCTGCATATGCGGCCCTTTCACCTGATCGATCAGGCCGACCCGCGCCGCGCCGCCATTGAGATCGCCGAGGCGTTGGCCGGCTGCGCGCCCCCTGCGGCGTTGATCCGCTTGGCGATGGCGGATGCGCGCGGTCGCCGGTCCGCCGACCCTGACGCTTTGTCGGAGCGCGTGGCCTTGGCCGCTGCGTGCTTGGAGGAGCATGGGCTCTCGCAGGGGCGTTGGCCCTTTCCGACGCCGGAGAGCCGCGCCGCCTTCTTCGCCAAGCCCGCGCGCGATCCCCATTTCGCCGCGCCGCCGCCGGAGGGCTCCGCGGTGACCCTGCTGTCGGGGTTGCCCGGCGCGGGCAAGGACAGCTGGATCGCCGGCCAGCGTCAGGGCGACGGACGAGAGCGACCTGTGGTTTCGCTCGACGCCATTAGAGCCCGCCTCGGCGCGCCGCCCACCGGCGCGCAAGGGGCGGTGATCCAAGCGGCGGTGGAGGAGGCGAAGGATCATCTCCGCGCCGGTCGACCTTTCATCTGGAACGCCACCAACCTGACGCGCAGCCTGCGCGCCCGGCCTCTCGCCCTGTTCCGAGATTACCGCGCGGCGGTGGAGATCGTTTATCTGGAGACCTCGCCTCAAGAGCTGTTCGCCCGCAATGCGCGGCGGGAGGCGGGGCCGCCAAAGTCCGCGCTGTCCCGTTTGGCGGACCGGATGGAGCCGCCCGACGGCCGCGAGGCGGCGCGGGTGCGTTGGATCATCGACGGGGTGGAGACTGTCATCGTTTGACGGACGCTGCGCTCCCAGACGTTCTATTTTAAGCGTTCTTTTTTGGAGGCCATCTCAATCAAATGGCGCACGTCAAAGCGCTCATCGCCCGCGCTGCGCGGCGCGGCGCGCGCATAGGCGGCTTCGATCTCCGCGTGAATCGGCCGGAACCGCTCCACATTGTAACTGCGGCTCACCACATAGGTCTCGCGGGCCAAGATCTGCTCAACCGCCATCGCGGCGAAGGCGTCGGTGTCCATGGCCAGATCGCCAAAGGGCGGCGCCGTCATCTCAGACTTCACAAAACCGGGGCAAATCAGTCCGATCGTCACGTGGTCCGGGTACTCTTCGCGAAGCGCCACGGTGAGCCCGCGGACGGCGTGCTTGGACGCGACGTAAGCCGCAATGTTTGGGGCGGCGGGGAAGAAAGAGTTCTCCGAGCCCACATTGTAGATCGCCGCGGGCGCGCCGGCGGCGACCATGCGCGGCCCGAAGCTGCCGCACCCCTGCACGACGCCGAAGAAATTCACATCAAAAAGGCGACGGATCTCGTCGATGGGTTGGTCCGCCAGCGCCCGGGGCTCGAGGATCACACCTGCATTGTTGATCAGGAGATCCGCGGCGCCTTGCTTGGTCCACACGAACTCAGCGAAGCGCTCCATCTGGGCGGGATCGGTGACGTCCATGGCGAGGCCGCGCGCATCCACGCCCGCCGCGCGCAGTTGGGCGACGCCGGCCTCCAAACGCTCCGGGCGCGGCTCGCCGATTGCGACGCGGACGTCGCCGCCTGATCCAAGGCGTTTCGCAAGCGCAAAGCCGATGCCCGTGGCCCCGCCGGTGATGGCGACGGAGCGGGGCGAGAACGCTCTGTGGGGGGGCTTCGGCGCAGGTGTCATTCCGCCGCGGCGGCGGGGGTGCTGGCCTGGTCCATCGCGTCAAGAAGCGCGTCCCAGGCCAGCAGGATCGACGCGTGTCGATTGCGGTAATCCCGGGCCGGGATGAGCGCTTCCATCGCCGCGAACGGTCCCTCCGGCGCATCCGCGCCTTCCCGGATCATCGCGCGGAGTTGGTCCCGCGCGGTCTCGATCTCCGAGGCGGCGCGGCCGATTGCCCCCCCCCCGAGCACCGCCCCCCAGGCTTGGCCGAGCGCGCAGGCCTTCACATCCATGCCGAGATCGGCCACTCGGCCGCCCGCCACGCGCACATCCACTGTCACCACTGAGCCGCAGAGCGGCGAGCGCTTGGTGGCGCTGCCCTCCGGCTCGGAAAGGCGCTCCGCATGGGGAATATCCGCCGCAAGCGCCAGAATACGCTGCGAATAGAGCTTTATGAGATCGGTCTCGGCCATGGCCGCCTCCCCTTATCGTCGCCAGAGAGATAGAATGCGGGCTCCGCTCTGCAAAGGGTTCTCTGGACGGGCGGTTTATGGATCGAGACAAGCAATGGAGGCGGAGATGGGCGGGCCGGGCGCCACGGGAGCGACAGGTGAACCTGTGCGGGATGGGCTGCCGCTTGGGATGGCGGTGGCCGACGCCCTTGACGCGCTGCGGTTCAATGGCGACGGGCTGATCCCGGCCATCGCCCAGTGCGCGGACACAGGCGAGGTCTTGATGCTGGCGTGGATGAACCGCGAGGCCATAGAGCGGACCTTGGCCGAAGGCCGCGTCGTCTATTGGTCGCGCTCGCGGAGTGCGTTTTGGCGGAAGGGCGACACCTCCGGCCATGTGCAGCGTTTGAGGGAATTTCGCATCGATTGCGACGCCGATTGCCTGTTGTTGCGCGTCGAGCAGACCGGCGCGGCCTGTCACACGGGCGCGCGAAGCTGTTTCTTCACGCGGATCAAAGACGGGAAAACCGCGCCCATCGCGTGAGGCGGGTCAGGGAGTCGCGAGAGGGGGATACGCCGCTTGCGGCCATTGAGGCCCCTGCGCGCCGTTCGCGATCGACGGCCCGCGCGGCGCCTCGCGCCGAACGGAGCGGCGGCGGCGGGGCCGAACTCCCGGGCCTGGGCCCCCAGAAAGCGGCGCGGTGATGCGCTTGTTGTGGGCCTCAGCGCCTCAGCCGACGACGCACATCCCTCGCCGCCGTCGCCCAAGAGGGCTGTTCCCGGCGGTCCTCGCGAGCCTCGCCCGGGTCCTGGGCCGCGTCCGTGGCGGCGCTGGGGCGCGACGGGGCGGCGCTTTTCGGCGGGCTCGGCGTCGCGCGACGGCCGTCATCGAGCACCGCGACCCCTTCGACAAAGGCGTAGCCGGCTTGCCCGTCGCGGAGCCATACGCGCTTGGCGAGACGAGGGCGCGCCACCGTCGCCGCGCCTTGTTGGATCTCCACCACGCTCACCCGCGGCGGCTCCTCTCCGCGCTTGGCCGTTGGCGCGGCCACGCTGAAGCCGCCTTCCGAGAGGTCCAGCACATGAAGGTCGTCGTCACGGCCCGGTCGTTTGGCCTGGTAGGGCGGCCAGGCGGCGGCCACGCGCTTTCGACGAGACGCGCGGGTGGCCCGCCGCCGTACGATCTTCCGGTCGCGCCCGCCGCCGCGCCAATTGGAGAACAAACCCATGGTCCCGGACCCCCCAAATCATCGGAAACACCGGGGTCGTCCTGGCAAAACCGGCGCCAGAGCCAAGGGAGCGGGGGGCATTAGAGCGCCGGACGACGCAACAGGATCGGCGCAAGCAGCAGGCCGACCAAATAGCCGCCAATATGCGCCTCACCGGAGATGCCGCCGGGCAGCGCCATGATGGCCACGTTGAACAGGAGGAACACGGCGGAGACTTGCAAGAGATAGCGCCCGGGCTGCGCGGGGCGGTCGATGGGCGGCATGCGCCGCAACAAGAGATCGCGGCGATAGATCTCGAGCGCTAATACGCCTGAGATCGCGCCGGACGCGCCGACCAGCGCGACCCCGCCGTAGTCCGGCCCGGCGCCCGCCCACTGGAGCGCAGCCGATCCCAACCATTGTGCGAGCGCGCCCGCGACCGCCGCCGCGAGGAAAACGCCAAGATAGGCGAGCCGGCCGACCGAGCGTTCCACCGGCGGCCCAAACGCCGCAAGCGCCGCCATGTTGAAGCCGAGATGCAGCAGGCCGCCATGCAGCGCGGCGTGGCTCAACAGGCCGATGTCGAGGGAGGCGATTGGCCCGTCCGGCCCATACTCAACGAGGAACGCGTAGCGGTTCACGGCCACGGTCCGGAGATCCGGCGCGGCGATCAGGAGAAGCTCAATGGCGACGCAGATCAGAATGAGCGCCACGCTCACCGGGGCCCCGCGGAAGGTCATCGCCGGCTGCCCCGGATGCGGCGGGAGGGGCTGCGCCTCGGCCTGCTCGCGCCGGGGAAAGGGGCGGATGGACGCCGATTGCTCGGTCGGCCGGGGCGACCAAGGCGCGCTCCGCCTCTCCCCCGGCGTCCCTGCGTCGTCGCCCGATGCGGCTGCGCCTGGCCGAAGCGGCGGTCGATCTTCTGGGTCGTTCATGTCTCTCGTCGTCTCAGGCCTCGGGCGCGCGCGGCGGTCCATCAGTATGTGCAAGGGACCCGCCGACCGCTGAGGATCACCCGGTCCCCTCAATAGGTCCAGCCGGCCAGGCTGACCGCGTGATTTGATTGCTTTAGACAATTGAGGCGTCGTCGCGATACCGCAAGGCATGCTGCGCCGAATGGGCGCATCCGCCCCCGCGTCCACACGCACTAGAGCGCCGGGATGCGGAAACACCATCAACGCGCGCAGGCGACGAGGGGCATGGGCCGGCCCCAAGGGCTGTGGCGTGGCGCCATCCCGGTTCAGCTCGGTCTGTGGCGGAATTCGCCCTTACTGTCAGGAAATGGGACAGCTCGCGCCGCGGCGGACGCCATCGGATCCCATGACGCCGTCGGGGCGGCGTCCACCGGACCGGCGAAAAAGACCCCCACGAGGCGTCGACGGAAAGACGGGTCACGCGACGCCGGCGCCGCTTCAGGCGGCGGCCCAGCGCGCGCGACGCCGCGTAGTTCGCCCCGCTTCCTGGCGGTGGGCTCCGCGACCATCGATGTGATCGCCGTGGCGGCGCAGGAGATCGAGCGCGTGAGCTTGGACCTCGCCGCCTCCTCCCACCTGCTCCTGGAGGAGGGCCGCAAATACCCCGCGGAGACCATCTCCAACCATGTGGGCGGCGGCGGCTCCAATGCGGCGGTGGCCGCGGCGCGGCTGGGCTGGCGGAGCGCGGTGTTGGCGGTGGTCGGCGATGATCGAAACGCCAGGGCGGTGCGCGCGCATCTCCAGGAGAACGGCGTGGCGGTCGAGGCGCTGCGGGAAAACCCTGCGGCGGAGACCGGCGTCTCTGTGATGTTGGCGGCTCGGCGCGGCAACGCGACCGTGTTGGTGCATCGCGGCGCGAACGAGACGCTGGCGGAGGGCGACCTCGCCGACGCCACCTTCGCCGGGGCGGATCTGGTGCATATCGCCCCGCTTTCCGGCGGCTCGGCTGATCGCTTTCCCGCCTTGGTGGAGCAGGCGGCCTGGGCGGGGGCGATGGTCTCAGTCAATCCGGGCATCCGCCATCTCCGCAGCCGCAGCGACGCCTTCCTTGGCGCGCTGGGCGGGGTGCGTCTGTTGTCGCTAAATGCGCGGGAGTTGGCGGCTCTGGTTCCCGCATTGATCGCCCTGGAGTTGGCCCGGGAGGCTCCCGCCGCGGACCGGGCCATGGGCCGAGACGGTGATGCGCATAAGGGCGATGCGGAGAAGCGGGAACGCCCATCTAAGCCCTCGCCGCCGGCGCCCTCGCGGGGACGGTTGCGCGGGGCGATCCTTGAGGAGCAAGGGCGACGCGTCCGATTTGAAGACCTGCTCGGCGCGCTCCACGGGGCGGGGCCCGGCTTTATCTCGGTCACCGACGGGGCAGGCGGGTCCTATCTCTCCCTTGCTTCGTCGAAGGGGGCGGCTGAGGCGGACCGATCCGAGCCCACCGGCCCCGGGCCTGCGCTGCTCCATGAGCCCGCCGCGGCCGCGCCCGTGGTGCGCGGAACGGCGGGGGCCGGCGACGCCTATGCGACGACCTTGGCTTGCGCCTTGGCGGAGGGCGCGGCGCCTGAGACGGCCATGCGCCGCGCCGCGCTGAATGCGGCGAGCGTGGTTGGGCGGGTGAACACAACGGACGGCCTTCTCAGCAAACAGGCGCTGAAAGAGGCGTTGGGTTAGGCGGCGGGACGCGCGATCACGCCCGTCGAGCGCCTTCTCCTCGGTATCCGACGGCTGAAGGGCCTTTGCGCGAGCGGAAAAGCAGGCGCCGGCGAGGCTGGGGCCCGGCCAATAGCGCTCCGCGAGCGCAGTCAGTGATCGGAGCCTCGAGCAACCATCTCACCCGGTCCGCGCCTGACCCTGGGGAGGCGCTTTGAACCTCGCCGTTCCTGCTTTTATGGTGCCAGCTTTGGGCGACGGATCTGCGCTTCGCCGCGGCTGCATCGCGCCTGCCCGGGGGAGGGGCCGGCGCCGGTCGGGCTGGTCGCCCGGCTGGGTGCGCTTTGTCCATTCATGGCGCGCAGATCGCAACCGGCGCGCGTCTGCCCCTGGGGAGGCGCCTTGAAGCAGATCCGCTAAAGCGCTTTATGGACCCCGTACCGAAAGTATTTTGCGCAACGTCGGGCGGTTGCATCGCGCCTGCCCGAGGGAGGGGCGGGCGCGGGCCGGGCTGGGCGCCCGGCTGGCTGCGCTCCGCCCCCATCTGGCGCATAGATCGCAACCGGCCCGCACATGCCCCAGGGGAGGCGCTTTGAAACCCCGCCGCCACAGTATTTGATCGCGCAGTTTGGGGCGATGGATATGCAGGCGCGCCGGTTTGCCTCTCAGGGCGGCGGCTGAGCCGACCATGAGACCACCGTCGATCGAAAGCTCCGCCCCCGTGATGTACGTCGCCTAATCGGATGCGAGGAGGACCGCCAGGGCGGCCACTTCATCCGGCTGGCCGAACCGCTTAAGCGGCGTGTCCGCCACCATCGCCGCCTCCCGCGCCGCGCGATCGGGCCCGTATCCCCGCATCGGCTCCCAAAGCGGGGTTAGGATCACGCCTGGATGGATTGAGTTGCAGCGGATCGCCAGCCCCTGCGCCGCGCAAGAGAGAGCGACGGATTTGGTGTGGTGGCGAATGGCCGCTTTGGACGCCGCATAGGCCGCCGCCATCGCACGCCGACCAGGCCCGACCGCGAAGAGATGTTAACGATTGGGCCGGCGCCGGCGGCGCGCATGGCTCGGAGAGCTATCCGGCAGCCGAGAAACGCGCCGACCGTGTTGACCGCATGCACGGCGCGCCAATCGGTAAGCGCAGCATTTTCAGGGCCATGGTTGTTTTTCGGCGAGCCTAGTCCAGTGATCCCGGCGTTGTGGACCAGCACGTCGAGCGTCGGAAAGCGCTGTTCTGCGGTGTCCCAAGCCGCCTCATCGGTCACATTGAGCCGCATAAACGCGGCGCCGATCTCCTGGGCGATCGCCTCGCCGCGCTCCTGGTCGATGTCTGTGACGATCACCGACGCGCCCTCTCTCGCGAAGGTCCGGGCGATCGCGGCGCCGATGCCCCGCGCCGCCCCGGTGATCAGCGCCGTTTTTCCTTGCAATCGCATCGCGCCGCCTCACGCCAAATCACTCACCCGGCGTCGGCGTCGAGGCCGATGTCCACCGCCGCGGCGGCTTGGGTCATGCGGCCCACTGAGATCACGTCAACCCCGGTCTCCGCTTTGCCGCGGATGGTCTGCAGCGTGACCCCGCCGGAGCATTCGAGCAGCGCGCGGCCGCCGACCCGGGCCACCGCCTCGGTCATGTCCGCATTGTTCATATTGTCGAGCATGATCACATCGGCCCCCGCCTCCAGCGCCGCGTCCACTTGATCCAGCCGGTCGCACTCCACTTCGATCTTGGTGAGCAGGGGCGCGGCGGCGCGGGCCTTGGCGACCGCGGGGCCGATGCCGCCGGCCACCGCGATGTGGTTGTCCTTCAACATGATCCCGCCATCGAGCCCGAGGCGATGGTTGCGCCCGCCGCCGCAACGCACGGCGTATTTCTCGAGCCCGCGGAGCCCGGGCGTCGTCTTGCGGGTGTCGGCCACCGCCACGCCCGTCCCGCTCACCGCCTCGACAAAGGCGGCGGTGAGCGTGGCGACGCCGGAGAGATGCTGCAGCAGATTGAGCGCCACGCGCTCGCCGGTGAGAATAAGACGGGCCGGCCCCGCAACACGGGCGAGCACAGCGCCTGGGGCCACCTGCTCGCCGTCGGCGGCCTCCGCGGCCCATTCGATCTCATCGGCCCGCGCCGGGTTCACGCGGCGGAACACCGCCTCGGCGATCTCAAGGCCTGCGAGGGTGAAAGGCTGACGCGCAGTGACCGCGAAGCGGCCTTCGGCCTCCGGCGCGATCATGATTTCCGTGGTGAGGTCGCCATGGCCGCAATCTTCGTCGAGCCATTGGTCGATCCATCGCTGGAGCCGACGGCGATCATAGAGGCGAGCGGCGATGGGATCGAAGGCGGGGGTCACTGAACGCTCCTTTTGATGAGGCGTCGCACACCGATCTCGGCGCGCGGCGTCGCGAGAGTGTGACCATAGCCGGATCCCCCAGCCTGGTCACAGAACGCTTTTTGGAGACCCGTTCTTTGGCCCGTCACGGGTCGAACACAAGGATGGGAGGTGGGATTGCGGAGTGTCGGCAAAGGGCGCAGATAGAAAGCAAGCGCACACTGTCGCGTCGGGCTGACATGCAGCAGTGTTCTTGCATTTTACTTGGAGACTAACCCATGAGTGCTGCCGTCGCCGCCGATCACTTGCCGACCGCATCCGCCACCGGGGCCGCTGAAGCGGCGAACCGGCCGATCAAAATCACCATTTATCGCTGGGCGGGGCGTTGGGGTCCGTTTCGGGTGAAGATCCCTTGCGGCGAGTGCACGCTGACCGGCGACATTGTGCGCGACGTGGTGGAGACTGAACTCGCGGGCGTGCCGGTGGAGATCGAGACGCTCGATTGGCTCTCCAATTGGTGGAAGGTCGTGATGAAGGGCGGTTGGCATGCGCCGATCGTGCTGGTCGAGGGCAAGATCATCAGCCAAGGCGCGGCGCTGAACCGTGGCGTGCTGGCCGAGGAGGTGATCAAGGTCCATGTGGCGCAGTCGGAGCTCGCGGGAAACCACGTGTTCGGCAAAAAGAACTGCGGGCATTGCGACCGCGCCAAGGCGGCGCTCGACGCGGCGGGGATCGCGTACACCTATCATGACGTCGTGAAGAACCCGCGCGCCGTGTACGAAATGGTGCCGCGCGCGAAGAAACATATCGGCCATAAAACGCCCGTCACGACCCCGCAGATCTGGCTCGACGGCAAGTATGTCGGCGGCGCCGATCAGCTTGAGGCGCATCTCGGGG